>CAZTKV010000042.1:0-4054 GCA_964614285.1 uncultured Chitinophaga sp.
TTCTCCACCATGTATTTGAATTCTTTTACACCGGCCGGGTAATAGTCGGCCAGCTGGTTCATCACAATACAATTACCAATGCCATGTTCGGTACCAAGTACATAACTTAAACCATAGCTCACCGCATGCGCCACCCCCACCTGCGAGTAGGCAATGCTCATTCCTCCTGCATAAGAGGCCATCATCAGCTTTTCATCACTGTCATCATCCCAATGGTCTTTATTCAAAAACACTTCTCTGCAAAGCTGCAATGCTTTTTCTCCGTAGGTTTTACTGAATTCATTCAGGTAGGTGCCTTCCAGGCTTTCGATGCAATGGATATAGCAATCCATACCGGTGTAGAAACGCTGGCTGGCAGGCGCATCTTTGGTCAGTTCCGGATCCAATACTATCTGGTCAAACGGGGTGAAGTCAGAATTCATCCCCAGCTTTTTCGTAGGCCCGGTCAGCACCGTTGTCCTTGATACTTCAGCGCCTGTTCCACTCAGCGTTGGGATACCGGCCTTATACACACCGGGATATTTAACTAGTTCCCAGCCCTGGTAATCGGCCGAAGAGCCAGGGTTGGTCATCATTAGCGAAACAGCTTTGGCCAGGTCCATGGTGGAGCCGCCGCCGATGCCGATCACTCCACTCACTGTGCCAAATTCATCTTTGAGTTGCTGCGCCAGTTTATCTACATAAGTTGTTTTGGGCTCATGGCTTACATCAGCAAAGATGATCTTGTCATTTCCTCTTAGCGGGATACGGCTGACCAGTGATTTACCTTCAAAAAAATGATCCACGAGAAAAACCATGGGCTTTCCTTCTTTACGTTGCGGAGCCAAAATCTGATCTAACTGGTTGAAAGAGCCCCGGCCATACACCACATAGCCGACCAGTTTAAAATTCCTGAATGTCATACTTTTTACACCTGCTGTTTTCACGGACAATAAAGCTAAAGAATGGCCTTCTTATCCTTTTCTTTAAATATGCAATAACAAAATTAATCATCAAACCTACTTTACATTGGATTAATTTCAAATAAGGGAAAACCGCTCCGTTTGTAAAGCCGGGAAAGGCCTTTGTGATTAAGCTCCTAACAAGCGGGAGGCTTTTTCAAGATCTTCAGGAGTGTCGATCCCAATTCCCATATAATCCACCACGACCATACGAAGCGGGATACCATTTTCGAGGTAACGAAGGCATTCAATTTTTTCAGCCGCTTCCAGCGGCGTCACAGACCATTGGGTAAAGTTCATCAGGGCCAGTTTGCGGAATGCATACACACCAATATGTTCATAATAAGTTGTGGGATAGTCTTTATCTCTCGGGTAAGGGATTACACTACGGCTGAAGAAAAGAGAGTTCATGTTTTTATCAACAGCTACTTTGACAACATTGAGATTGTCAATATCTTCCTGTTTGGTGAGCACCTGCATCATAGAAGCCACCTGTGTGGTAGCGTCGTCAAATTGCTGCAACAATTTTTGCAGCGGCTCTTTCTTTACAAACGGGGTATCGCCCTGTACATTTACAATAATATCAACATCCATATCAGCCGCCGCTTCGGCAATGCGGTCGCTGCCACTTTCATGTTCATATTGACTCATGACGACTTTACCGCCGGCCGCCGTTATTTCCGTATAAATAAAATCACTGTCTGTAACCACCACCACTTCATCAAATAAACCGGTAGCTACTGTTGCCTCATACGTATGACGGATAACAGTCTTATCGCCCAATAGCTGCATCAGTTTGCCGGGAAAACGGGTGGAGGCATAGCGGGCAGGGATCATTGCAACGACAGCACCACGTTTTTTTTGAATCTCTTTCATAAACGGTACAAATATCCCATAAATCAAAATATAATCCTATAAATCGGTGTTCTACACCCCCGCTCCGAAGAAAATAACAACCTGGCCATCTGCCTGGTAGATTTCAAAAGAATAGATAGCGCCATCTTCATATTCCAGGGAGATCTTTTTTATCCAGGGATAATCGCCATACACTTCTTTATCTACTGTTATTTTATATTCCCTGTCACCTTTTTTATAGGTTTTGCTCTCCACCGGAAACTCTTCCTTTTCTCCAAAAACTTCTTTGAACTCAGGAATCAATCTAACCAGCAGGAATGCCTGCTGAATAGAAAAGTCGGGGAGGAAATAAGTATCCGAACCGTATTCATATCCCATGAAATGATGCCATTCAGCACCGTTCTTATATAGTTGCTTCTGCATTTGCCAGCCACCCTCTTCCACATTATTCATTGCACCTGATTTAACAGTAAGTTTTGCTCCAAAGGGTTGAGCGATCTGTACCAGGTACTGTTTCATTTCTTTAACTGTATTGAGCGCAGGTGCCGGCAATGGGAAAAGATAGGAATCAACAACATAACCGGTTTTGTTATTGTATTTCACTTTTTGCCAGTAACCCAATATACCTTCTGTAACGATGCTCTTCTTTTCCTCACCATATTCCAGCAAACTGATCTTAGCGCCATAGGGAATTTTATCCAGCACTTTAGCGCTGACATCTGGTGTTTCACGAATACTCAGACCACTTTTGGCCGCTACATAATAGGGTCCGGTTTGCGCCACAGCAGCAATAGAAAAAACTAACCCGGCAATGATCGGGATGAACAACATTAATTTTCGCATAAGACCAGTTTAATAAATGGTGTAATTAATCATCCTGCTTTTGAAAAGGATGTTTCAGCATTGTCATTATATCTTCATCTTTTTCTTCAGGATAGTAGCGATCAAGACCATAACGCAGATCCTTTGAATCAAGAAAAGAAAAAGTTCCCAGCATCCGGTCCCAGAAAGAAAATACAGCGCCATAATTACTATCGGTATAGGGCTGCTTCCAGTGATGATGCACTTTGTGCATATTGGGAGAGATCAGTACATAGCTCAGCGCTTTATCCAATCCTTTAGGCAAACTGATATTGGCATGAGTGAAAGCGGTGGCCAGCACCACCAGCGTCTGGTAGATCATCACCGAATACATGGGTGCACCGGAAACAACGATCAGCAACATAAAAAATATACCCCGCAGTAAACTGTCGCCGGGATGATGACGAAGGCCGGTAGTAACATCCACATTGGTGTCGCTGTGATGGATGAGATGAAACCGCCAGAGAAATTTATTCTTGTGCATGATGATATGCACCAGCCAGCTGCTGAAATCCAATGCCAGCACCCCGATGATGATCGTCATCAGCACTCCCGAATTAAACCAATACACTAAACCGAACTGCTGATGCAGGCACCAGTCGGATAATTTGATAATAAAAAAAGCGAGACCGGTATGAAGAATAAGATGAATGACGGTGAAGAAAAAATTAACACCGGCATGGCGCAGTTTATTTTTTTTATAATGCAGGGGTACCAGAGGAATAGCCCCTTCGATGATCCAGAAAAAAAGTAACCCTCCAACAAGGATGGCCATCCGTTCAATCGGCCGCTGTTCCAGTGTTTGAAAATGTTCGATAATATTATTCCACATGACAACTATTTCCGGATTAAGATACGAAGGAAAAAGAGAAAAAGTTAATTGCCGGTTTCTTCTATGCCAGCAGCGGTTTGATTTTCTGTAAACTCATGTCCGCAGTCAAAGCAGTGATTTACTTTTTCAACAGGCATGGCAAATGAAAAAGTGATAAAGCCCAATAAGGTGCTGAACCAGTTTGATGCTTTGCGGGGAGTACTCACCAACTCGATATTGTGGGAACCGCATTTCGGGCAAACCAGCCGGGCCCTGCTTTCTTTTTTTAATTGATCCAGCAATTCGGCAGCCCTGCTTGCCTGGGAACTTACCACCATCAGTTTGATTCCACCCACTGCATTGGTAAGAATGGGATCAATCGTGACAGTATTTTCATCTTTCAGCCAGCAATTGATACCCTGTTCTTCCAGCACACCACGGGCAATATGAGCATCTACATAATTTGTGTATGAGTCAAGCAAAACAAAATCCATGAATTCTTTATTTATCGTCCATATTCATCGCCGTACTCATCCGCATATTTTTCATAGCGTTTGATAAGTTCGATATTCTTTTTTTCAATATC
>CAZTKV010000042.1:4154-19503 GCA_964614285.1 uncultured Chitinophaga sp.
TTGCCTATATGCCCTACAACACGGATGTTGGCTTTCTCCGGATCAAACAGCAATATATACATATTGATCAATGGAGAATTGCATTCTTCATACATGTATATGCCAGTATGTGGGTATTATTTGCCGGGTTCACTCAATTTTCAGGACAGTTGAAAAAAAATAACCCGGGCCTTCACCGGACACTGGGTTATGTATATGTGGTTGATGTGTTGCTGATAACAGGACCGGCGGGATTATTAATGGGCTTTTATGCTAATGGCGGATTGACATCAAGAATTGCCTTTGTATTGCTGGCTATCCTGTGGATCTATTTTACAGCCATGGCGCTGTTCAAAGCAAGGCAGAAAGATTTCAAAGCACATCGTAATTATATGATCAGGAGCTATGCACTAACCTTATCCGCATTAACACTAAGGGCATGGAAGTATACGATAACCAACAGTATCGAATTGCCACCCATGGATGTGTACCGCGTAGTGGCATGGCTGGGGTGGATACCCAATCTTGTTTTATCAGAATGGCTGATCCGGCGAAGTGTTAAAAGCAAAAAATCTCTCCTAAATGAAAGAGAGATTCTTTGATGTTTATTTACTCCCCTTTAGGGATTACTGATTCAGCATCAGCGGCATTACCAGCATCAGCAGGTCTTCATTTTCATCTTTATCTGTTGGCTTGATAAGACCGGCTTTTGTTGGGGTTGATAATTCTATATTCACTTCATCGCTGTCTGTTGCATTCAGCATTTCGATCAGGAACCTGGCATTGAAAGCGATCATCAGGTCTTCACCATTATACTGGCATTTCATTCTTTCATTTCCTTCAAAGCTGAAGTCCACATCCTGTGCTGCCAGTTGCAGTTCACTGCCGCTGATGCTTAGTGCTACCTGGTTGGTGCTTTTATTACTGAACACACTTACCCGGCGCAAAGCACTTTGAAAATCATTTTTGTTAACCGTCAGCCGGTAAGGGTTATCGGCTGGTATCACCACTTTATAATCGGGAAACCTCGCATCGATCAGGCGGCAACTCATTTGTGTGGTGCCGTGTTTTACAAACAGGTGGTTGCTGTTATAGCTTACCGTGATCTCTTCATCGGTAAACGGTATAGCCGCTTTTAATAAACTCAGCGGCTTGCGGGGGGCAATGAATGAATCTGATTTAGGACATTTTACATCTGTTCTTTTATAACGAACCAGGCGATGGGCATCAGTGGCCACACATTGCAATCCCTTTTTATCCAGCTCGAAGAATACACCCGTCATAGCAGGACGCAGGTCATCATTGCTGGTGGCAAATAATGTTTTACCAATAGCAGTAACCAATGCAGAAGCTGTCATGGTAAAAGAAGTAGTATCATCAGCTGCCGGTTCTTTAGGGAAGTTATCCGGGTTTTCACCCATCACCTTATACTTGCCATTATCGCTGGTGATCTCAATGGCAAAGTTTTTATCAATATTAAAAGTAAGTGGCTGGTCAGGGATGTTCTTTAATGAATCCATCAATATCTTGGCCGGGATACATACTTTACCGCTGTCTTTAGCCTCAATATCCAGCTGTACTCTCATTACTGTTTCCAGGTCGGTAGCTACTACAGTCAGCTTATTTTTTTCTACTTCAAATAAAAAGTCCTCCAATATCGGCAAAACGGTGTTGGCGTTGATTACCCCGGAAATATGCTGCAGTTGTTTCAGCAGAGAAGAAGAGGATGCTATAAACTTCATGACCTGTAATTGAATGATTTAAATGAATGGGGCGAAACTACTGATTTTTGTTTTACTCTCAGCACTTTAAAGAGGTTGTGGAATACTTCCGGGAAAGGTTACTTTTTGAGATTACAGGAAATGGGCAAGCCGCATCTTCTTTGTATATTGCCTTACTGCAAAAACCATCAGATGCTGGATAAATTGTTCAATTGGGGAAAGAAAAAAAGCGAGACTACAGAAGCACCCGTTATCTTCTTTGGCCGATACTCGGATAATAACAAGCCGTTGGCCAAGGTGAACCGCTGGACAGACGCTGATAACCTGTTCAAGGAGAAAAAATTCCCGGAAAGCATTGATGCTTTTTTTGACTACCTGCGGGATGATTCTGTACAAAATGTAGTGTATGAAAGAAACGGGGCGGAGGGCCGGTTTGAGTTTTACCAGGGATCTAAGATTGTCAGGGGCACATTCGACCAGTCCGCCATAAAAGCCGAAGTAACGCTGGCGCGGATGCCGCAACCTTCAGTGCCTGTAATGCGGAGATTGCTGGAAATGAACTTTAATTTATATTATAGCCGCTTCGCTATGGATAATGACAGGCTATGTATGCGGTTTGACAGCGATACGGTGGCTGCCAGCCCCAGCAAACTATATTATGGGCTGAAGGAACTGGCAACAAAAGGAGATAAACAAGATGACCTGCTGGTACAGGATTTTGCTACACTGGAAACCACCGATAACGAACACATCACCACGATCCCCGATGCAGAAAAAGAAGTAAAATATGCTTACCTGCAAAAATGGATCGGCGAAACACTGGAAACAATTGGTCCGCTGGATGCGGATAAATTTTCAGGAGCGATTGCTTATTTGTTGCTGGGGTTGATATACCGGATCGATTATATGATTGCACCAGAAGGTAAGCTGCTGAACGAACTGGAAAAGATCACCGGCATATACTTTAAAAAAGATGAAAGGCCGGTGACCGAAAAGAACAGGGACATGGTAGAGGAATTCAAAAAATTATTGGCCATGCCCAAAGAACAGGTGTTCAGCTACCTGTTTCGTTCCAGGTATACTTTTGCCATTGTGGCACCGCAGACTTACAAAACAGTATCAGAGGCGATCCATGCGGCCAATCAAAACATGGTTTGGTACAGGGATAATAATTATCCCGCCATTGCCAACCAGATAACAGAATATGGCATTTCGTATTGCCAGTATTCTTACAGTTTACCAAAGGCAATAACCGAACTGTTTCACCTGTACATGATGGTAAACTATCCTGAATATTTTGTAATGCTTGGTTTTAAAACAGCTTACTATGATCCGCATCGCAAACAGTTTGTCCAACAGGGGATTATTGATAGAATAAAAGAAATACAAAACCGCTGGAGAGATAAATATCCGAATATGGATTTCAAAACACAGAACCTGCGGTTTGACAGCCTGGTCAACTTCAACCTCACTTTTACCAATGAAATGGAATTTTTAAATATGGAGCCCAAATAAACAATAAAATGGACCCACAACTGATTATAGAAAAATACCAGAATGCTATTATACAAATTGCTACCGCAACGGGTACCGGTACCGGGTTTTATATAAAGGAATTCGACCTGATAGTAACCAACGATCATGTGGTGGCAGATAACGCAGAAGTAACTATTGCGGGAAAGACATTTGATAAAGCTTTATCGAGGGTATGGTATACAGACCGTAAACATGACCTGGCTTTTTTAGAAGCGCCAAAGAATATAGAGTTGCCTGAAGTGCGGCTAGGCCAGTATGAACAAATGAAAGACGGTGATGCGGTAGTGGCTATCGGGCACCCGTATGGATTAAATTATACAGCCACACAAGGAGTTATCTCCAAAGTGGACCGGATCAGGGATGGATTAAAGTTCATACAAATAGACGCAGCGATCAATCCGGGCAACAGCGGTGGTCCATTGGTAAATATGAATGGTGAGATAATTGGCGTCAACTCATTTATTATCCGGGGCGGAGATAACCTGGGCTTTGCATTACCGGTATTGTACCTGCGGGAAGCGCTGCAAATGTACCAGCCGAATAAAGGACAGGCGTCAGCTCGTTGCTTCAGCTGCGGGTTTTTAGTTACCGGTTTAAATATTGATTCCAAAAAATATTGCCCCAATTGTGGCACTGAAGTAAAGTTGCCTGAAATACCCGAGAAGGAAGCAGAACCTGTAGGTGCTGCAAAAACTATTGAAGATATTCTGAAAGAATTGGGCAAAGATGTGCGATTAGCAAGAGAAGGAGTGAACAACTGGAGTGTGAAAGAAGGGTCTGCCAAAATAAAGATCACTTACAATGCAGAGAATTTTTTTATAGCCGGAGACGCTTATCTGTGCCAGATGCCGGCGGATGCGGCAAAGATCAAACCGTTGTATCAATACCTCCTGCAGGAAAATTACCGCACCAACGGTTTGGTACTTAGTTGTGTCAAACAAAATATTGTTCTCAGCCGTATCATGTATGATCTTGATATGACCAAAGAAAACGGGGCGGCTGCTTTTCGTACCCTCTTTCA
Organism: uncultured Chitinophaga sp.; assembly: GCA_964614285.1. Classification (GTDB taxonomy): domain Bacteria; phylum Bacteroidota; class Bacteroidia; order Chitinophagales; family Chitinophagaceae; genus JJ008. Next base: position 8,412 of record CAZTKV010000042.1, read on the forward strand.
GCAGGCAGATCATTATGACGATTATTTGAAACATGAATTTGGTTGCCTGGAAAGATTGGAAGAATGAACCGTTGATTTGAAATGATCATGCAGAAATTTCATGTATAAAAAACAACTGACCAAAGAGCAGGCCCTTCAGAAACTAAAACATTACTGTGCTTACCAGGAGCGTTGTCACAGTGAAGTAAAAGAAAAACTATACAACCTGGGTGTGTGGAAGAAAGATCATGATGAGATCATAGCCTCACTGATAGAAGAAAATTACCTGAATGAAGAACGTTTTGCCATAGCTTTTGCGGGAGGAAAATTCCGGGTGAAGCAATGGGGGCGGGTGAAAATAAAATATGAACTGAAGCAAAAACAGGTGAGTGAGTACAGTATTAAAAAGGCAATGAAACAAATTGGGGAAGAGGAATACTTGACCCTCTTGCATAAACTAACGAAAGAAAAATATGCGGCACTTAAAAATGAACAATATTTAATCCGGAAGAAAAAAACAATGGATTATCTGATGGCCAAAGGATTTGAGCCTGAGTTAGTAAGATCTGTTATAGAGAAGGGGTAGCTGTTATAAGCAATAAATTATAAACCAACGTTACATGGTTATTGAAACGATTGTGCCGGCGCCTTTGCTGCTCTCTATATGTAACGTTGCTCCCATTGTTTTCAACAGGTCTTTGATAATAAGATAGCCCAGCCCATGCCCTTTTTTATTATCTACATTGGCAGAAGTGATCACCACATCATCTGCCATCAATCGTTGTATTTGTTCCGGCGTCATGCCGGCACCTTCGTCTTTAACGGCAACAGTAATATGATCGTTTTCCCTGACAGCAGAAACTATAATGCTCCCTTTTTCGGTAAAATGAATAGCATTGGTAAGCAGGTTGTAAATAAGGATTTTTAATGGTTCATAATATTGGTGTATCATCATACCGGGAGACACACTGTTTTCAATAACGAGATTTTTTTGTTTTGCCAGTGATTGAAGCAATCCCAGCACCTGCCCCACCATTTCGTTCAGGTTAAACGTTTCTTTGGCCATCCGCCTGTTCTCATTCTGGTATTTTATCCAGTTCAGGATATTGGTAGATAATAACTGCAGCTCCTGCGAAGTGGTGGTCATTTCCTGTATCGTTTCCTGCTGCAACTCTTCCGGCATCAGCTTTCTTTTCTCCAGCAAATTCTTTCCGGCCACAGTAAGAAACTTCAGGGGAGTTACTATGTCGTGGCTGATGATAGAGATAAGCCTTGTTTTTATTTTATTGTTTTTTTCCAGTATTTCATTTTGTTCTTTCAGTTCTTTTGTTTTTTCTGCTACCTGGTTTTCAAGTTTCCGTTGCCTTATTTCATACTGCCGGGTCCTGAAACGGAAATACAACGAGAGTAGCCCCAGCACAACCAGAGAAGAGAGTACAAAAAACCACCATTGCTGATGCCAGGGGGTAGTAATGGAAAAATTAATTGTTTTATAGGTGTAATTGTTGAATCCAAATCCATTGAGCTTTCGTATCCGCAGTGTATATTTTCCGGAAGGAAGATTATTAAACCGGATCTCCGATCCGTTTCCAAGGCTAACCGGTTTCCAGTTAAGCGTATCGTTCAGCTGGTATTCGAGATAAATATTTTCTTTGTTACACCAGGCAGAAAAAGCCAGCCGTATAATAATTTCACCCGTTTTGAAAGGCAAGCTTTTTTCGGAAAAAGAGGCAGGATCTTTTATTTCATTATCAAGCAGGATCTCATCAATAAAAATATTTCCTTCCGGCAGTACAGGGAGAGCCTCTTCTGATTTTACCCACAGCAAGCCATCCATAGACGGGAAGGAAAGGGTATTATCTTTTAAGCGTAACGCACAGGGGGTGCAGCCACCATTCAGCTCCGTCATTTCCATCCCGTCCTTTTTTCCAAAATAATGGTAGTAGGCATAAGACGATTTGTTTTCAAAGACATCAATAAGTTCAGCAAGACTTGATTTAAATAATCCCCGGTTGGTGCTGATCCAGCAATAACCGTAATCATCTGGTACAAAACAATGCGCATATAGTAAGTACTTGTTCTTATCAAGAGGCATGGATTTTATCTGTCCGTTCTTATAGATATAAAATCCGGATCCATATGTACCAAAAAAAATATAGTCTCCATATTTCCATATACTCCGCACACAAATATTTTCCTTACTGAAAATAACATCCAGTTGTGAAGAGCTTGTATTAAACCGGAACAATCCATTGCAGGTAGCAATAGCGAGTATACCCGGTTCAATTTCTTTGATATCGAAAGTAATGTTGCCTGTATTTTTTCCGGCATATTGGTAAAGAACCCGGACTGTATCTTCATTCAAAATGCCAACCCCATTATTATTGGCTAAATAATATTGTGTACCAGAAGCAGCCACCACATAATCAGATCTTAGATTGTGAAATACTTTTGTCTGACCGGATATTTTATTATACTGGTGCATACAATTATAGCCAAGAGAGGTATTAAACTGGTTATACCATAAAAGGCTATCTCCGGTGCTGGAAACATAATAAGCGAATTTCCCCTTTATAGGAAAAGGAGCTTTAAGCGGGGGGTATTCACCTATAATATCTCCTTCGTTGGTTAACACATTTCCGTTTGGAAGCTCAATCTGTGAATAATAAGAATTCCTGTTTTTTGAATCAGCGCTGGCCCTTTTTTTGGTGCTTACCGCGGTTTGGTTAAGCACTATTAGTCCCTTAGAGTCTGTTCCGATAAAAAGCGTTTTATTTTTTTTGCTGTATTGTATCGTCCTGATAAGAGCATCGGACGGTAAACCTGTAAATGCGAGTTCGGCAATTATTTTATTATCCTTAAAGGTAAATAACCAGGCTCTTTCCTTTTCAATTAAAACCGGGCTATTCATTCCCTGCTCCCAATATATTGGATTATTATCCAGGGCAAAAACCGGTGAGCTGGCCAGCTCTTTTACAACAGAAACAGGAGAAGTTAAAAAAGCAGTTGTGTTAAAAAGAAAAACCTCATTCTTTTTATTGATAAGAAAACATTTTTCTTCTATTTTAAAAATTGCCTTGAAACTGGAATTTTCAAACGGAAGCGGAACAGGACGCCTTAAACTGATGGAGTGATAAAAAAGAGTTCCGGCATTCAGAATAAGACAGGAAGTATCACCAAGAGCAACAATCTTATCCGTAACTGCAGAGAAACGGGTGTTGTTGATGATGTTGTTTTGTTTTTGAAAAAAAGTATCCGATACGGAGAGTAAAAAGTAGTTAGCATAATAGGGATTCACAGAAGCCGCTCCCCTTTTCCATAGTACCGGTTTGTTTTGTTCAATGGAAAAAATATTACCGGGCATATCTGATATATAAATATTACCAGTACTGTTTCGGACCATGAAAAGCATTCTTTCAGAACTGATGGAAGGCATGTTTTCCTTTGTGTAAGAACGAAAATCAACACCATTGAACCGTACAATACCGGCTTCAGTGGCGATCCACAAAAACCCCGTGTTCTCATCCCACTGCAGACCCTTGATCCCGTTTGAGGGCAACCCATTGTCTGTAGTATATTGCCGCAGGTGTGAATTTCCGACGGTCTGCGCAACGACGGGGCCAGCAAGTATAAAGAGGAAAGATTGTAAAATCAGGAATCTTTGCATAAGTAGTTTGCCATAACAAGTTACAGCATCCCGCTTAATAATTTACATTGTACAGCGTGGCCAGCTCGATGAGCTCTTTGATATTTCCCGCATTTGTTTTTTCATAAATGCGGGTCTTGATGGTGGAGACGGTATTCATCTTCAGGTTAAGCGTTTCAGATATTTCTTTGGTGCCGATTCCTTTTAATACATAGTGTAATATCTCAAGTTCTCTTGGCGCCAGTGTTTTAAAGGGGTTGTCATGATGATGAATATCATTCCGGCGAACAGGAGCTTCATTCAGCAAAAACTTCTGGAGTACCAGTAGCATTTCTTCATCACCTGCGGACTTAGATAAATAATAGTTGATGCCATATTGTTTCAGCGCCTCACCATATATTTCAGCTGGCTGCATGGAAAAAACTAAAATATTCAGATCGGGGTACACCCTCCTGATATTGGGGATTACTTCCAGGGTGCTTCCATCTGAAAGAATGATGTCCAGGATAAGGTGGCTATATTTCTTCTTTACTAATTCCTTCATCAGATCGTTACAGGTAGCCACTTCTTCGATATCGGTATACCCTAACGAAAGCTGGATATTAAGTTTCAGACCCTTGCGAATCATACTGTGGTCGTCTGCTATGAGAATTTTTGGCGGCATTTTTTTCAGGGTTTCGGTCTGACTGCTGGTATTTGATGTACTAATTTCCATATTTTCTTACTGCTTTTTGTAGAATTTATTCTATTGCCTACCTGATTGTCGTCACGGTTCCTTTCAGTACCTGGTTTTGCTCATCATTCAGGTGTATGAGATAAACATATACATCATTGGGCTGAACAACACCTCTGAATGTTCCATCCCAGGGGTGGCTGCTGTAGCCTTTTGTATTATAAATAAGCTGCCCAGCCCTGTTGAAAACTGACACTCTTGCTTCGGGGTACAAAGCAAGGCCCGGAATTACCCATTTATCATTCCTGCCATCATTATTTGGCGTAAAACCGGTGGGGATGTAAAGAGCGGACACGACTGTAATAATTACCTGATCTGTTGCGGCACAATTGCTCAGGTTATCAACAGCCAGTAAAGTATAGTTTGTTGTTTCGTTAGGTGTAGAAACGGGATTTAATACCGAAGCCGAATTGAGGTACAGAGAAGGGGACCAGGTATACATATAATTACCGGCAGGAGATATACCGGCACTCAGTGTAACTGAATTACCAACCCGTATAACAGTATCCGCTCCTGCATTCACTGCCGGTGTGGTGTTGATAGTTATTGTTTGGGTAGCAGGAACAGAAGGGCAACCCGCAGCATTTGCGGTGGTAAGAGTAATTGTATAATTACCGGCGGCATTATACAAATGAGTAAAGGAAGGAACGGCAGTACTGGTAGTATTTCCAAAGTCCCAGTTCCAGTTGCTTATACCGGTAACAGTGGATAAAATTGTAAAAGGTTTACCTGTACAAAAAGGTGCTCCGTCAACAGAAAATGAAGCAACAGGTGTTGCGTTTATCGTTATTGTTTTAGTAGTATCGCCAATACAGCCATTGTCGGCATAAATACGGTAACGAACTGTTTGATTACCTGCTGTTGCAAACAGTTTTGTTGTATGAATGGTGTTGGCGGTGCTGTTGTCATCAAAAAGCCAGTTGTAATTAATGATGCTAAAACCTCCCGTGACAGATGTGCCGGTAAAAAGAATATTATCTGCCTGGCAGGCGGGATCATTGAAAGTAAAATCCGCTTTAGGTCCTGGCTTCACCACTATTTTTATAGTAGTAGTTTCTGTTTGGTTGCAGGCATCAATATCAGGGGCAGTATAAGTAACCGGTATATAATATGTACCAGCTGCAGCAAAAGCGAAATCCTGTTGCAGGGTATAGGTATAATATTTTCTTCCGTTGATAAAAGATGAATCAATGGGTGTGGGGTTTACTATAATTGAATCTGTATTTGGATTTAAACCAGGCACCTGGCTGAGTTTCCAGTGAACAGAAGCGGCCTGGTAAGCCAGCTGTAAACTTATACGAAATGGAGTTTTGGGACAGGTGAAGGTATCTGTTTGATTAGTGCTGTTCATTGTATTCCGGATACTACCGTAAGCATTCAAATTATTGACAAAAGTGCCCATATTGTAACCATAACTTTCCAATGTGCCAACGCCATATACAGTGGCGATAAAAGTGGAATCACTATTGACGCTGTGTTGTGCTGCAGGCCCCCAAAGTCTTTTTACCACTACCACGTAATTGCTGTTAACCGGGTGTGTGATATATTCAGCAGGGAGAACGGCCGTACCGTCTATCCGTAAAGAAGATAAACCGCCCTGTGGTATAATGACATTAATAAAATTCAGATCGATAGCCTCCCTACGGGTGCTGTAGAAAACACTGTGCTTTACGCCTTGTTCTATCGGGCTTAAATAAAACATTTCAGGGTCACCATACGGCCCGGTGGATGAACCGGTACATTCATTAGCAGAAACAGTGTATTGCGATACAAGTATAGGTTGGTCCGCCTCAATATAATCTCCTGAAGTGCTGGAAAATTCATAGTAAAAATTATTGATAAGCCCCGTTAGCGGAACGCCGTTTCTTTTTACAATTGTTGCCGGGTTTCTTACGGCCACCCGGTAAAAATTAAGGAAAGGGGATGTAATGTCTCCCATTGCATTGTGTACCGTATGATAAGTTACATACCGGGTGCCCCAGGCATTGGCAGGAAATATTTGTTGTTGTAAAATTTCTCCTCCGTTACCATTGCAAATAACAACACGGCTGCTGCCAGAGAAAACAGCTACCGGGTGACAATTACCATCAGCTCCTGCTACAGAAACAATTTTGCTTCCGCTCATATCTTTCCCTGTATAAGTGTCAGCTCTTTTTCCAAACACATTGTACAACTGACCCTTATTCAAATTCACCGTATAGGTTTGGCCGGGTAACCAACCACCTTGTGTAGAATCGGAAGGGGTAATAAGTACCGTTGTATTGTTTTCCGGCGCAATCACATAAAACCAGGAATAACTATCCGGATAATTAGAAACCTGTGAGTAGTTCAATGAATAATAGGTGTAGCCATATGTTTCCACCGGCATCAGCATAGTGGCGGCAGAAGAAAAAAGATTGTATTGATGAGAGTATACAACAATCGGAACATCGCTGACAATGTGGATGCCCTTATTAAACAAACCCTCGCTCAAAATTCTTGAGTCATCAGCACCGCTTTTAGGAATGATAATGGAAAAGTCAACAGTATTAGCAGGAATAGTAATCGTTTGGGTCCAGCTTGTTCCATTCACCGAAACGGTAACCGTTGCAGCTTGTTCGGCACTGAGGTATAAAGTATGATTTTGACTGTTTGGTGGCGATGCATTTGCAAACAGGGCATTGTGGCCATATCCCAGCCAAAATTCTTTTCCTTTATTTGATTTATCCTGTGCAGACAGCTGAATACAAACACATATTGCCCAGCATAACAAAAAATAATATCTGTATGAGACGGGCATTCTTAAATAATCCGGTAATTGCAGTTAATGATCACCGGATGATCGTTACGGTTCCTTTGAAGATTTGTTTTCTTTCGTCATTCAGCTGTACCAGGTAAACATATACTTCATTTGGCTGAACAATACCTTTGTAAGTGCCATTCCATGGATTACTGGTGTGGCCTTTAGTATCATATATAAGCTGTCCCGCCCTGTTGAATACAGACACTCTTGCTTCAGGGTACAACGCAAGACCCGGAATTACCCATTGATCATTTTTACCATCATTATTAGGCGTAAAAGCGGTGGGTATATAAATATCTGATACAGGTGTTACCACTACCTGGTCTGTTGCTGTACAGTTATTCAGCTTATCGATTGCCAGTATCGTGTATGTAATTAAGTTATCGGGAGCAGACACGGGATTCAGAATATCAGTGGCACTAAGGTACAAGGAAGGTGTCCACAGGAAGTTATAATTAGCCGGGTTATTGATCGTGGCATCCAATGTAGTAGAAGTACCCAGCCGGATAAACTTATCAGGACCTGCATTGATAGCCGGTGTGGGATTAATAGTAATTGTTTGTGTTGCAGGCAATGATCCGCATCCCGCAGCAGTGCTTACCACGAGGCTGATAGTATAAGTATTGGCTGTATTATACGAGTGGGTAAACGGTGGTGTGGCAGCACTGTTGCCATTACCCAGGTTCCAACTCCAGTTGCTTACTCCTGTTACAGTTGATGTAAGGGTGATTGGTTTTCTTTCACAAAGGGTATCTCCGGTAATAGTAAAGGAGGCTACCGGATTTGCATTGATTAACGGAATAGTGGCAAAAGCGGTATCGCTGCTGCATCCGGCACTATAACTTACCCAATGTTTTACGGTGATATTAGTAAGAGATGCAGCGTAAGCATGAGAAGCGGTATTGGCAGTAGCAGAGTTAAAGGTTTGGCCGTCGCCAAAGTTCCAATGCCAGGCGGGAGGATTAGCACCGCCTGTGGGTACCGAAGAAGAAAATGTCAGCAAACTATCAATACATGGTTTTCCATTATAAGTAAAAGTAGCGGCAGGCTTACTGCTTATATTCACCGTAAGCCTGAAGGTATCGCTGCTGCAACCATTAATCGCTGAAACGATCAGCGTCACCGGGTAATTTCCGGCAGCAGTATAAGTATGATAAAAAGGATTGTTAGTAGTAAGAGTGCTGCTGTTACCATCGCCGAAATTCCATTGCCAGCTGGTGATGGCGCCGGCTGTGGAAGTGGAGGCATCAACAAATCGTACCGAATCACCGAGACAAACATTACCTCCTGTAGTAAATGTTGCCAATGGTTTTGGTAATACGGTTACCGGCATAAAAGCAGTATCGCTTTTACAACCACTGGCGGCAACGGTAATAAGTGAGATAGTATAATTGCCCGGGGTGGTGTATTGGTGATAGAAAGGAGCATTTGTGGTTCTGGTACTGGTATTGCCATCACCAAAATTCCACTGCCAGCTGGCAATAGTACCGGATGGAATAGCAGAAGCATCTACTATTCTTACAGAATCCCGCTGACAGATATTGGCATTTACAGTAAAAGAAGCAACGGGACTGTCAAGAATCGTAACGGTTTTGGTGGTGTCGCCAACACAACCATTATCCGCAATCACCCGGTAGCGTACATTTTGATTACCCGCTGCAGTAAATAGCTTAACAGTGTTGATAGTACTGGCTGTACTGTTATCATCAAATGTCCAGTTGTAATTTACCAGGTTGAATGTTCCCGGAATAGCCGCACCGGTAAAGCGGACACTATCAAGCAAACAAGCCGGCGCAGGGAAAGTAAAGTCTGCTTTGGGCCCCGGCTTCACTACCACTTTTACTGTTGCGTTTTCAGATTGACTACAGTTTTGTATCACTGTCTTTGAATAGGTAACAGGAATTATATAAGTACCCGGTGTTGTAAAAATAAAATCCTGTTGCAGGGTGTAAACGTAATATGTTCTGCCATTGATTATTTCTGTACGTACCGGCACAGGATTAGCTATTATTGAATCAGCATTCGGTGACATACCTGTAACCTGGCTCAGCTTCCAATGAATAGAAGTGGCAGGATAACCCAATTTCACAAATAAACGAACAGGTGATTTAGGACAGGTAAATGTATCAATATTGGCAGTCGTGTTATAAGTGTTTCTTATCTCACTGTAGTTATTCAGGTTGTTGATCAGGGTACCTACATTATAGCCATAGCTTTCATAGTTGCCCAGGCCATATACGGTAGCAGTAAAAGCTGAATCACAGGTGATAGTATGTTGGGCAGCGGGACCTATAAACCGGGCCAATGCAACGGAGTAAGCCGGGTTATTAGGATGAATTACAATCTGAGAAGCCGGAACAACATTTCCATCTACCCTTAATGAGCCTATAGCAATAGTTGGCACATGAATATTGGTATAGACATAAGCAATAGCCGGAGATTGCCTGCTGGCAAAAAAACGTACTGATTTTTGACCTTGTTCTATCGGGCTCAGGTAAAACATTTCAGGATCTCCGTTTGAAGGAGGAGAAGGTGTAGTAGTTGGAAAATTCCAGCACTGATTGTCGTTTACGGTGTATTGAGAAACTAAAACAGGTTTATCAGATTCAATGTAATCTCCACCGGTTGAATCCATCAGTTCATAATAAAAGTTGTTAACTAATCCAGTAAGAGGTATTCCGTTTCTTCTTACAACGGCGGTTGGATCTGAAACACAAACCCTGTAATAATTCCGGTTTGTTTCAAGTATGTCTGTATTGGTATTATTAATAGTATGATAGGTAAGATAACGGGTACCCCAAGCCTGTGATGGAAACATTTGCTGTTGTATGTATTCACCTCCATCACCCCGGCAAATGCGGATACCGCTGGAACCGGAAAAAAGAGCAAACGGGTGACAGTTGCCATCGGCACCGGGAACGGCAATCACTTTACTGCCGGTCATATCCTTACTGGCAGCCCATGCCTGGTTATTGCCGGGTACCATCTTACCATATACACTATATATTTCTCCTTTGTTGAGATTGACCGTATAGGTTTGGGTCGGCAACCACCCATTTTTTGTGGTATCGCTGGGGGTTATTTCCAGTGTTGTGTTATCTTCTGATGCTACTACATAAAACCAGGAATACCAATCAGGACCATTTTGTGTGGTAGGACTGATATTGGGTAAAGCAGATCCCGAAGTGTTCTGACGATAATTAACTGATGAATAGGAGTAGCCATAGGTTTCCACCGGCATCAGCATGGTAGCACCCGATCCCTGGTTTACATACACATGAGCATATACCGCAACAGGAACATCACTCACTATATGGATTCCTTTATTAGAGAATCCGTCTGTAAGTAAACGGGCATCATTAGGTCCTGTTTTGGGAATCAAGATGGTTGCATCAACAGTATTTGCAGGAATGTTCACTGTTTGTGTCCAGGCAGTTCCGTTTACTGAGACAGTAACAGTAGCGGCTTGTTCCGAACTTATATAAAGGGCCAATTCCTGGCTATTCACAGGAGTTATATCCGGGTTTAAAAACAACCAGTGAAAACCATATCCCAGCCAAAACTCCTTACCTCTGTTTGATTTATCCTGTGCATTTGACAGGGAACCAAAAAAAAGACTGAAAATTAATATTATAGACAGCTTTTGCCGCATAGACTTTTGGAAGTTCAAAAATCAATTTTTTATCCTGATTACTTAGTAGAATTAATTCTACAAACCGGGTGTAAATGTTACTATAACATTGCTATCCCAATTCTTCCAAAACATAAAAGTTATTAAAATGAATAAGAACTGCTTAGGGAAATTGCATTATTATCTGCTGATAATTTTATTTTCCTTTTCTTCTCTGCTCGGCATGGGCCAGGGTTATGATACCACTAAATGGAAGTTTAGTAACCCCAAACAGTTTGGGTTTACTTTACAGGATGTTGATTTTTTTGATAACAATAATGT
>CAZTKV010000043.1:0-11060 GCA_964614285.1 uncultured Chitinophaga sp.
ATATTCAGCTCTTCACTTTTATGTATATAGTCAAGAAAATCATTGATGATCCCTGTGATAGGAATATTGTAGATATCCAGCTCATCCCGCTCAATAAAGAAAAGCAAGAGGTCAAACGGGCCCTCGAACTGTGGCAATCTTATCTGGTACGACGTATTCTGCACTTTTTTGAATTTGTAAGCTATAAAAATAAAGTCCCGCTTGAAACAGGACTTTACAAAAATAAGGGAAACGGGGCTCAGTGAATTCGCCTGTTTTCCCCAAAATCACTTCTTTAAAGCATCTCTAATTTCACGCAGCAGCGTGATATCTTCTGGTGGCGGAGGAGGCGCAGTTGCAGCTTCTTTTTTCTTTGATGCATTGACAGCTTTAATAACCATAAATAAGAATAATGCAATAGCCAGAAATTTAACCGCTGCTGAAATAGCCAGACCATATTTCAATTCCGCATTTCCTACTTTTACAGATAATGCATCGAAATTGATGCCCCCGGTGATCATCCCTACAACAGGCATGATAATATTGTCCACAACAGCCCCGACAATGGCGCCAAAAGCTGCACCGATTACCACGCCTACTGCCAGGTCAATAACATTGCCCTTCATGGCAAACTCTTTAAATTCTTTAAGCATTCCCATAACGAATTGGTTTAAGTGATAAAATGTATTACAAGGTATTTTTTTTTGAACAGGCCGAAAAAAAAACAGCCTGATTTTTAAATTAACTTATCCACTGAAATCGTTACTTTTTCAAACCAGGGAATTGCATATCCAACCCCTTTAATAATTCCTGAAGCTTTGAAGCAATAATATATTCCTTGTACCAGTTCTGGTCAGCCGGTACAATTGTCCATGGAGGATTGTTACAATTATTAAAACAATCCTCATACATAGCCATGTATACATCCCACAACTTAGCTTCTTCAAAATCCTTTTCATTATACTTCCACATTTTAGTAGGATCCTTCATCCGCTCACTGAGCCTTTCGTGTTGTTCTTCAGCCGAGACATGCAGATAAAATTTCAATATGTAGGTACTATTATGCTTTTGTAATAACTTTTCAAAATCATTTATCGCTTCCATTCTTTTATTAGCGGTTTCGTCATCGCACCATTTATGCACCCTCGTTACCAGGATATCTTCATAATGTGACCGATTAAAGATTTGTATCATACCTTTTGGCGGAGCATAATGATGTATCCGCCATAAGAAATCATGCGATAATTCTTCAGGGGTAGGTGCTTTATAAGATCTTACAGACACTCCCTGTGGATTCATATTGCCTAATACATTCCTGATAACACCATCCTTTCCGCTACCATCCATTCCTTGTATTACTATCAGAACTGAATGCTTTCCTTCGGCAAAAAGGAGATTTTGCAATTCATCAAGTTCCTCCAGTATTTTCTCCGTTTTTTCTTTTATTTCTCTTTTATCCAGGTCTTTGGGAGCCCTGGTATCAATTTTACTTAGTTCAATTCTACTCATACAATTTTATTTACCAGTACAACTGCAATATAAAAAAATTGCTTCTGTGTGAGCCTGTTTTATGACCTTTGCCGCTCTTTATGAGTAATAAATTTATTAGCTGGTCGATTTTTGTTATCCTTTGCTTTATATGGGGCAGTTCTTTTAAACTGATGAAAGACAGTACTGTGGCACTGAGCGCCTCACAAATCGCCGCTCTCAGGATTTTTTCAGCCGGTTTGGTTTTTGTACCATTTGCCTTTTTTCATTTCTCCAAAATTCCCCGTCAAAAGATGAGGACGGTAATATTAAGTGCTGTTATCGGTAACCTGCTGCCAGCCTTCCTGTTTGCGGCAGCCATGACAAAAATTGATGGCTCTCTGGGAGGTATTCTAAACTCGCTTACCCCTATTTGTGTAGTGATAATCGGGATTCTATTTTTTAAAGACAAAATAAAAGCACAGAAGATTGCAGGAGTTATTACAGGTTTTGTCGGCTTGGTATTACTTACTATAAGCCCTGTTTTAATGGGGGAAAGAAGTATCAGTTTTGATAATCTGAACTACCTTTTTTTGATACTGGCGGCTACTTTACTTTACGGTATTAATGTAAATATGGTCAGCCATTATCTCAAAGGATTAAACCCCATCCATGCTGCTACCGTCTCGCTGGCTTTTATGACGATCCCCGCAGGAATTATTTTATGGCAGCAGGGTTTTACAGAACTTGATTTTTCTGATTCCAATGTAAAATATGCAGTAGCTGCTTCGGCCGGGCTTGGTATACTCGGAAGCGCTATTGCGACAGCTTTGTTTTATATATTGGTTCAAAAAGCGGGAGGATTATTCGCTTCTCTGGTTACGTATGGTATCCCTTTTATCGCCTTGTTCTGGGGCTTCCTGGACAATGAAAAAATCACACTAATTGAAATAGGTTGTTTACTGATAATTTTGTTTGGAGTTTACCTGGCAAACCGGCCTGAAAAAAAGAAAGCAACACCTGGTGATGTTGCTTAGTCCTATAATACAATAAGCCTCTTACACAGACATTATCTCCTTTTCTTTTGCAGCCAGGTGTTTTTCTACTGCAGCAATAAATTTATCAGTTATTTGCTGTACATCTGCTTCGGCATCTTTTGCAGCATCTTCACTTAACCCGTTCTTCTGCAGTTTTTTGATATGCTCTATCGCATCCCGGCGAATATTGCGTATGGCCACTTTAGAATGCTCTCCCTCTGCCAGGCATTTCTTAACGAGCTCTTTTCGTCTCTCTTCTGTCAGCGGGGGTAAAAAAAGCCGGATTAATGCCCCATCATTTTGTGGAGTAATGCCAATATTTGCGGCGATAATTGCCCTTTCGATGGGCTGCAACATATTCTTTTCCCATGGTTGTATACTTAATGTACGGGCATCCATCACACTGATATTAGCAACCTGATTGATAGGCATGGGTGATCCATAATAATCAACCATCAACCCGTCCAGCATCTGAGGATTAGCTTTTCCTGCCCTTATTTTTACCAATTCTGTTTCCAGGTGGTTGATCGCTTTTTTCATATGATCTTCCGCCCCGCTGGTAATTGATGCAATATCTTCTGACATAACTTAATGGTTTAAAAAAATGTTCCGCCGGCAAGGTGCATAAAAAAAGCCGGGACGCAAATCTAACGAAAGCCGAGTATTCAAAAAAAAGCCGGCAGAACTTTATCAGCTCCCTGCCGGCACTTTAAAGTTTTTTTAGTTTAATCAGCGGCAGACTGCGCCTCCTTTGTAAGAGTAACTACTTTGGATGAAGTCTTTAACTGAGCTACACCCTCACCTCTTTTGGCAATAAGAATAGTACGTTTTGGTCTTTTGTAATAGTATAGGAATGCCAGTCCTGAAAAGGCCAGTGTGAGCATAGTGAGCAAAAGGTAATTAGGTCCCATATATCTGCCAAACCAGGCAATCATGATAAAACCAATATTAACACTTACACAAGTAAGGGTGACAGACGCATGATCAAGACCTCTGTCTAGTAACAGATGATGCACATGATTCCTGTCAGGTGTAAAAGGAGAAACTCCATTAAGAATACGGATACTGAACACCCTTAGTGTATCCAGCAGGGGGACAATCAAAATAGCAAAGCCAATTGCAACAGCAGAAGGGATAGGAATGGCAACTAATGGATCATTTGCCACATTAATAAATTTAATCACCAGGATGGCATTGATCAGGCCTATCATCAATGAACCCGAATCTCCCATAAATATCTTAGCAGGATGATGGTTAAAGATCATAAATGCACCTAAACTACCCGCCATTGCAAATGCCAGCAAGGCATATGCCTGGTACCCGATAGCAAAAAAATAACTGCCAAAGATGAGCATGGTAAGAATACCGAGACTGGCAGCAAGCCCATCCACTCCATCAATGAGGTTAAAAGAATTTATAATAACTATTATGGTAAGATAAGACAAGGCAAGGGCAAAGCCCTCGGGTAATTTTTCAAACCCCAGCAGACCATACATGCTATCCAGCCTTATATCACCCAGGTGAATAAGTATTGATGCAGCGATGATCTGGCCGATAAATTTTTTACTGGCAGATAAAATGATCAGGTCATCTTTAAGACCCAGGAAAAAGATAACCAGTGCTGCGGCAAAAAAGTATTGAAATTCAGAATTGAGATGACCTTGAATAGATAAAAGTGAAGCGAGTATAAAACCACCAAAAATGCCAACTCCGCCCAATGATGCCACCAAACGGGTATGAACTTTTCTTTCGTTTGGGATATCAAACAGTTTCTTTTTTTCTGCTACCTCCAGTACTACAGGTACTGCGAGGAAAGTGATAATGAAAGAAACTGAAGCTGTCAATAAAATATCAAGCATCTAAGCAGTTTTATATGGTACAAAAATAGGCTTTAACCTTCTTGGTTTTATGTTACATCAATTTTTTTAATGTTTCTGGCATTAATTCATGTAACTAACAGGATATAATGAATTTATTGCCAGATTAATTTAATTCAGTTGGATTTTGAATCAAAAAAGAATGCACTTTTGCAACTAACCTAGCCTTTGAGGCGGCAAGATACAAAAAGTTTAATAATAACCTATTTTATTAAGTATGAACGATCTAAGGGCTGTCGCCAGCCAAATAAGAAGAGACATTGTAAGAATGGTGCACGGCGTTCAAAGTGGTCATCCCGGTGGCTCGCTTGGATGTACTGATTTTCTTACTGCCCTGTATTTCAAGATAATGAAACATAATCCCTCTTTTGATATGAATGCAAAAGATGAAGATGTCTTCATTTTATCAAATGGCCATATTTCTCCTTTGTTCTATTCAACATTGGCCCGTTCCGGTTATTTTGATATAAAAGAGCTGGCCACTTTCCGTAAAATCAACACAAGATTGCAGGGCCACCCGGCAACTCATGAACATCTGCCCGGTGTCAGAATTGCCTCAGGCTCTCTTGGACAAGGAATGAGTGTGGCTATTGGTGCTGCTTTAACGAAGAAACTGAATAATGAAAAAAATCTTGTATTCTCCCTTCATGGAGATGGCGAGCTGAATGAGGGCCAGATTTGGGAAGCCGTATTGTTTGCGGCTCATCACAAGGTTGATAACCTGATTTCTACTATCGACTGGAATGGCCAGCAGATTGACGGGCCCACAGATAAAGTGATGAACCTGGGAAATATCAAGGAAAAATTTGCTGCTTTTGGCTGGACCACCCTCGAGATGAATGGTAATGATATGGATGATGTAGTAGCCACACTTGAAAAAGCGAAATCATTGACCGGCCAGGGAAAACCTATCGCCATCATGATGCATACCGCGATGGGAAAAGGTGTAGACTTTATGGAAGGTACACATGAATGGCACGGTATCGCTCCTAATGACGAACAGTTGGCCAAAGCCCTTGCACAATTACCAGAAACACTGGGGGATTATTGAGAAAAACCGGGAAACCCCGGCAGCTTGTTCTAAAGATATTCCCGGTAGTTGATTTTTTGACGGCAGCTTTTATTCACTTCTCAGTGAAAATTCCTGCCTCGAAGCTTTTCTGGAAGGGAACCAGGATGCAATAAATGCAATCACAAAAACAGTAGTTCCAACTAATAGAAAATCCCTCAGGTACAGTTTAACGGGATAATAATCGATCAGGAAAGAGCCCCCCTGCAGGGGAATCAGATGATATTTAATCTGCAGCGTAGCAATTACAAAGGCCAGCAGCATTCCTATACCCCCGCCAATCAACGCCAACAGCAATCCTTCACTCAAAAAAATCCGTTGAATAAAACTCTTGTTTCCACCCAAAGCATGTAACACCCCAATATCTTTTTGCTTTTCCAATACCAGCATAGTTAAAGCCCCGATCATATTGAAAGCTGCTACCACCAGTATCAGGCAAAGCACTCCGTATACAATCCATCGCTCAATGTTCATAACAGAATAAAGACTCCTGTTTTGTTCATACCTGTTTTGAATAAGATACTGGCCGCCGAAAATTTTCTTCAGCTGTTCCCTGATCCCTGTAACTTCATCCTGATCTTTTACTGCTATTTCTATTCCGCTATACTCATTTTCATTCAACCGGAGAGCTCTCCGCACAAAATCAATATTTGTAATACCATATTTGTTATCAAAATCCTGCTGAATAAGAAAAGCAGCAGAAGATTGTATAGTATCGCTGCTGATATCTTCCATCAGGCCAATCTGTTTAGAATCACTTTTCCTTGGAAGATACACTTTCAATGAAAAAATGTTCCTGTCTGCGTAGATTCCCAGCGCATCTTCTACCCCCGCACCAAGGATCAATTTTGGCAATTCTATTGTACCTATATCATATGTACCATTTATCAGGTGGTCTGCAACTCCCGTTATATATCTGTAATTCCCATCAACTCCTTTCAGGTAGATCACTGTCTGGTTATCTCCATTCTGTATCATTGCTTTTTCTTCCAGCACCATTGAAAAGTTTTTGATACCGTCTGCACTTTTCAGTTTCTGAATTTGCTCAGGAGTGATTGTCATCACTTTTCCTGACGCCGGTGAAATTTTTAAATCGGTATAAAAGGAAGAATAAAGAGATTTGACCAATCCTTCAAATCCATTAAAAACACTTAATACGAGGATCAGTGCTGCTGTACCAATAATAATGGCAGTAATGCTTGTCCACGCAATGATATTGATAGCATTGGTAGATTTTTTTGCTTTAAAATACCGCCAGGCAAAAAGAAAATTCAAGTTGAAAATTGACAGGTTTAATTATTGATGAAAAGAAATTCGAATCAGCTTTTATCTTTCTTCTCTTCTTCAATTTTTTTAAATAACTCCTCCATTTTAAACACATGGTCCAATGTGTCATCCTTAAAGAATTTTAATACCGGCATGCTTCGCAACTGGTGGCGCACCTTAGCTGTCAATTCTTTTTTAATCTCGTGATGCCGGTCTTCAATTTTTCTCAATGCAGCCTCCGCATCTTTCACCTGGAACAGGCTGAGATAAAATCTTGCTTCAAGCAGATCCGGTGTCACTTTCACCGATGAGATAGAGACCATACCCCCATCTATCATATTTAATCCCAACCGTTGAAAGATGACATTCATTTCCTCATTCAGGAGACCTGCTATCTGCTTCTGTCGTTTTCCTTCTTCCATAATAATGTAAAATTTTCTCTTCTTACCGGTTTAAAATCCTTGTCTTCGTTAAAACTTCAGCAGGTAAGCCGGCAGACGCTGTAAAAGTACTTACTTTGTGCCGTTTAGCTACCAAATAAAGACATGAAGCAATATTCAAGGATTTTTCAATACCTCAGTGTATATAAAAGTAAAATCGTACTCTACTTTCTCTTTACCCTTCTGAGCATTGTCTTCTCCATAGTATCAATTGGCATGCTGATGCCTTTTTTACAGCTGATATTCACTGGTGATCAGGCAGCCCTGGTTTCAGAAAGCAGCAACCCCATCATACAACGGGTAAATGAATTTCTCAATAACTCCGTTCTCGAAAGAGGCAAAGTTGCCACCCTTGGTTTGATATGTGTTTTAATGGTCAGCTTTATCATTTTAAAAAACCTGTTCCTTTATCTCTCCTATTATGTTCTCAATCCATTAAAAAATGCGGTAGTAAACAAACTCAGAGAAGACCTCTATGACAAAGTACTCCGGTTACCTATTGGCTTTTTTAATGAAAAAAGAAAAGGTGACCTGATGAGCCGTATGACCAGTGATGTAGGAGAAGTAGAAAGCTCCGTAGTAGGAACACTTGAAGGATGGATCAGAGATCCCCTGACAATCATAGTTACCCTTTCAGTTCTTTTGCTAATCAGCTCCCAACTGACCCTGTTCATATTATTACTTATTCCGCTGTTGGGTCTTGTCATAGGAAGGGTAACTAAATCCCTGAAGCGGCATTCTCAGGATGTAGCAAATAAATACGGCGAATCACTTTCTACACTCGATGAGACCCTGGGCGGATTAAGGGTGATAAAAGCGTTTAATATTGAAAAGATACTGAGAGCAAAATTTTTTAAAAACAATGAAGAACTGTTACATTCCAAAAATAAAATAAGCTACCGGAGGGATCTTGCCTCTCCCTTATCTGAAGTTATGGGAGTAGTTCTTTTTACTGCAGTGCTTTATTATGGAGGAAGACTGGTACTGAATAATCAATTACTTGAGGCTTCTGCTTTTCTGGGTTTTCTGGGTATATTTTATAATATCATCAACCCGGCAAAATCACTATCAACATCTTTCAGTAATATGCGGAAGGGTGCTGCGGCCATCAACAGGATAGAGGAAATATTAAAGACCCCCATCACAGTAGACGACAATCCTAATGGCAAGCAACTTCCTGAATTCACCGATAAGATTGAGTTTAAAAATGTACGGTTTGCCTATGATGATGCTGTCATACTTGATGCTATCAACCTGAGCATTCAAAAAGGAAAAACGGTGGCATTGGTTGGTTCATCCGGCGCAGGCAAGTCAACACTGGCCGACCTGGTGCCCAGGTTTCATGATGTAACCAGTGGAGAAGTATTGATAGATGGTGTGAATATTAAAGATTATTCACTGCACTCTGTTCGTAGTCTTATGAGTATTGTAACACAGGAACCGATCTTGTTCAATGATACTATCGCCAACAATATTGCCCTTGGTGCTACCGGAGCCACAAAAGAACAAATAATCGCTGCCGCTACTATTGCCAATGCCCACGACTTTATTATAAAAAAGGAAAATGGTTATGATTCTAATATTGGTGACCGGGGAAGTAAATTAAGTGGTGGTGAAAGACAGCGCATTACAATTGCAAGAGCAGTATTAAAAAATCCACCGATACTTATTCTGGATGAAGCCACTTCATCCCTGGATACGGAAAGTGAACGATTAGTACAAGATGCTATTAACAATATGATGCAAAACCGCACCAGTATTGTGATTGCTCACCGACTGAGCACTATCCGTCATGCAGACGAGATCATTGTACTGCAAAAAGGAAAGATCGTAGAAAGAGGAAACCATGACCAACTGCTGGCACAAAATGGGTTTTATAAGAAGCTGGTGGATATGCAGGAGGTGAGGTAATTAAAAAATCATCCTCTGCTTTATTGATCCATCATTAATTTCTCAATACTTCCCGGGATATAACCAATTTCTGTATCTCGCTGGTGCCTTCCCCAATGGTGCAAAGTTTTGCATCACGATAATGTTTCTCTACCGGAAAATCCTTCGTGTAACCATACCCGCCAAATACCTGCACCGCATCATTGGCCACTTTCACCGCCACTTCACTCGCATAATATTTTGCCATGGCAGCTTCTTTTGTCATGGGGAGTTTCCGTTCTTTCAGGTCGCAGGCCTGTAAAGTAAGTAGATCGGCTGCAACTATCTCAGTAGCCATATCGGCTAACTTAAATGATATACCCTGGAAACTTGAGATTGGCTTATCAAACTGGTAACGTTCTTGTGAATATTGTAAGGCCGCTTCATAAGCACCTTTCGCAATACCAAGAGAAAGGGACGCAATAGAAATTCTTCCCCCATCCAGCACTTTCATTGCCTGCTTAAAACCATCGCCCACTTCACCCAACCGGTTGCTATCAGGTATACGGCAGTTATCAAATACCATCTCGGCTGTTTCGCTGGCCCGCATACCTAACTTGTTTTCCTTTTTGCCTGCGCTGAAACCGGCTGTTCCTCTCTCCACAACAAAAGTGGTGGAATTATTCTTTGTTCTTGGTTCACCCGTACGGCAAATTACCACTGCAACATCACCACTTTTACCATGGGTGATCCAGTTCTTTGTTCCATTTATTATCCAGTCATTTCCTTCTTTCACTGCTGTACACTTCATGTTACCCGCATCACTTCCCGTATTAGCTTCGGTTAATCCCCAGGCACCTATCCACTCAGCCGTTGCCAGCCTCGGCAACCATTTTTTCTTTTGGTCTTCATTGCCAAAAGTCATGATATGACCAGTGCACAATGAATTGTGTGCAGCCACACTCAATCCTATCGAACCGCATACTTTCGCTATCTCTTCAATAATGGTTTTGTATTCAAAATAGGTAAGACCGGCTCCGCCATACTCATGGGGAACCAATACTCCCATCATCCCCAGCTTTCCCAATTCTTTAAACACCTGTACCGGGAATTCCTGGCTTTCATCCCACTCCATTACATATGGCTTTATGTGCTGATGTGCAAAATCCCTTGCTGTTTGTGCTACTTGTTGTGTGAGTTCTGCTGATTGAAAATTCATATAGTCTTAAATCGTTAGTATAATCATTTAATAACTGTGCCACTCCATCAGTATGGGGTGGCACAGCTTTTCGGCCTTGAGATCAAAAGCAAGCATTCGTTAAAGGCAAGTGCAAGATAAATCAATTTCATTTACACTAACAAGTGTTAGTGTAATATTTTTTCACCCACCCCTTACTCACTTAAAATCAAGTACTAAACCATCATAGGAGAGGTGGATATTCTCGGGTAACTCTGCTTCAATGGCGGCATGTAAACCTATCTGGTGTGACATATGTGTAAAGTAACCAGTTGGGATCTTCAACTCCTGTACTACTTCTATTGCTTCTTCAAGGGTAAAATGTGAAATATGTTTTTGTTTTCGCAGTGCATTTAATACCAGCACTTCGCTTCCCCTTATTTTTTCTCTTTCTGCTTCTTCAATCCTGTTGGCATCAGTGATATAAGTGAATTTTCCGAAACGAAACCCCAGTACCGGCATTTTCATATGCCATACTGAAATGGGTATTACGGGTATATCTCCCACCAAAAACGGTTCGGTAGAAATAGTATTCAGGTTCAACTCGGGAATACCCGGGTATTTTGTATCAGTAAAAGCATAATAAAAATCTCTTCTTACAGCTTCCTCTGTCAGAGAGTCTGCATATATATCGATATGCTTTTTAGTAAAAAAATTATAGGCTCTCACATCATCCAGTCCTGCCAGGTGATCTTTATGAGGATGAGTAAAGATAACAGCATCCAGATGTTTCACTTTTTGCCTAAGCATCTGGTACCGGAAATCAGGCCCGGTATCAACCACCAGTGTTGTTGTGGCGGACTGAACGAGTATGCTTGA
>CAZTKV010000043.1:11160-15994 GCA_964614285.1 uncultured Chitinophaga sp.
ATGATACCCGTGTAAAGTTTTTTGGATTCCTCTGTCAGGATATCAGTATTAATATCCAGTTGCGGAATCAGGTCAACCAGTGTATTGATGCGCCCCTCAATTTGCAAAAACTTATTGAGCACCACCACTTTTTTAGATTCAAGAATACAATAGCCACTTTGAAAAGTACCTCTTTCATATCGCAGTACATATCCTGCTTCTTCAGGAATAGCTTCTAATTTATCAAGTGTTGCTTGTGTATATTTCATTTCAAATGAAAATTAAAAATCAAAAGTAAAAACATCTGTTTTGCCGTGCGATTGTACTTATCCACAGTTTCGAGTTTTTTAATCTTGCCTTACCTGCTCTGCATCTTGATCACGGGAACAATCATCTCTTCCAGGCTTACACCACCATGCTGAAAGGTATTGCGGTAATAATTCACATAATAATTATAGTTATTAGGATAACATAAGAAACTATCTTCCTTGGCAAAAATGAAAGAAGAGTTGATGGTGGGTACCGGTAATCCTGCCTCCCTGGGATCACGGAAAGCCAGTACTTCCTTAGGTTCATAATTGAGGTTCCGGCCATGTTTGTAACGGAGATTAGTAGTGGTTTGCTTGTCTCCCACCACCTTGTAAGGTGTTTTCACCCTTACACTTCCATGATCAGTAGCTAATACAATCTTGATATTCTTATCGGAAATTTTTTTCAACGCCTGGTGCAGGGGCGAATGCTCAAACCAACTGGTAGTTATGCTTCGGTAACTCATTTCATCACCAGCCAGTTCTTTAAGTACTTCCATTTCTGTACGGGCATGACTGAGCATATCCACAAAATTGTACACTATCACATTCAGGTCATTATTCATCAGGTTATGAATATTATTCACCAGGTCCAGTCCTGCCTGGTTGTTCACCACTTTCGTATATGAAACCTTCAGATCTGTTTTGCCCAATCGCTTTAATTGTGCACGGAAAAACTCTTCTTCATGCAAATTCTTCCCTCCCTCCTCTTCGTCATTCTTCCATTGCAGCGGAAATTGCTTTTCAATATCGAGTGGCATTAACCCAGCAAAAATCGCATTGCGGCAATACTGAGTGGCCGTAGGCAGAATACTATAAAAACTATCTTCCTCCAGAATTCTGAAACTTTCAGCAAAAATGGGTTGGATGGCTTTCCACTGATCGAAACGAAGATTATCAATCAAAATAAAGAACAAAGGTGTTCCTTTTTCCAGGTGAGGCAGTACTTTAAACTTCATCAATGTATGACTCATCACCGGACCATCAGTACTTTTGGGAGATACCCAGCCTGCGTAATTCCTTGAAACAAATTTGAAAAACTCAGTGTTCGCTTCATTCTTCTGGCTTTGTAATATTTCCTGCATTTCGGGGCTGTCACTTTTCTCCATCTCCAGTTCCCAAAAAACCAATTTCTTATAAATATCCATCCATTCGTTGTAATCAGGATTACTGTTTAGGGCTGTAAATAAATGCCTGAACTGCTGCTGATAGGCAGAGGTTGTTTTTTCTGCTACCAATCTCCGGTTATCTATTATTTTTTTTAAACTCAGCCATACCTGGTTTGGATTTACCGGCTTGATCAGGTAATCACTTATCTGCGACCCAATGGCATCATCCATGAGGTTCTCGGTTTCATTTTTGGTGATTAAAACTACCGGCAGTGATTGATTGATTTCTTTGATCTTGGCTAATGTCTCCAGCCCGGTAATGCCAGGCATACTTTCATCGATCAGGACCACATCTACCGGGTTTTCCTTTACATAATCGATCGCATCAAAGCCATTCGTAAAAGTTTGTACTTCGTATCCTTTATTTTCCAAAAACAATTTCTGTGACTGTAAGCTTTCAATCTCATCATCCACCCAGATAATTTTTGCAACTGCCATTCTGATAGTTTATATGTTTGTATCTGCTGCGATTGCAGCAGGATATGGTAAAAATAGCTTTTTAATTTCTGCCTTAGTACTTTTGCCGCCAGCCCTTTGGGGGCCTTTAACAAAACCCCAACAATGACGCAAATCCGCAAAATCATCAACGACCCGGTATATGGTTTTATTACGATTGATCATCCGCTGATATTACAAATAATTTCTCACCCGGTATACCAGCGGTTGCGTAATATACACCAGATGGCTTTTGCTCACCTGGTGTACCCGGGGGCAGTACACTCTAGATTGCACCATTCTCTCGGGGCTTATCACCTGATGTGTATGGCATTAGGGGAATTAAAAAGCAAAGGAGTTGATATAACTGCAGAAGAAGAACTGGGAGCCAAAGTGGCGATTCTGCTCCATGATGTAGGTCATGGCCCCTTCTCTCATGCGCTGGAAAATGAACTGATAAAAAATGTACACCATGAGGCAATCTCATTATTGCTGATGCAAAAACTCAATACGGAACTAAATGGGCAATTAACTATAGCGATACAAATATTTACTAATAAGCACCCAAAAAAATTTCTGCATCAGCTGGTATCCGGCCAGTTGGATGTTGACAGGATGGATTATCTGAACCGGGATAGTTTCTTTACTGGTGTGGCAGAAGGTGTAATTGGCTATGATCGTATCATAAAAATGCTGACTGTAAAAGATGGTAACCTGCTGGTGGAAGAGAAAGCTATTTATTCTATTGAAAAATTCCTGGTCAGCAGAAGACTTATGTACTGGCAGGTTTATTTACATAAAACGGTGTTAAGCGCTGAAATGATGCTGGTAAAAATTATCCGGCGTGCCAACGAACTTATCTCAAAAGGTGAAAAAGTGTCTGCTGCATCTGATGAACTTGATTTCTTTTTACAAAATACCGGCGCCGATAACCCGATTTCGCAACACTTAGATACTTTTTGCCGTCTTGATGACCATGATGTGATGGCCACTATCAAAAACTGGTGTCATCATCCGGATAAAATATTGGCTACCTTATGCCTGTATTTAGTGGAACGAAAATTGCTGAAAGTAAAACTCCAGGCCGAATTGTTTGATGAAGAATTTGTCCATCAAAAAAGAAAGGAAGCCTACGAGGTTCTTGGTATCAGTGAAAAAGAAGCAGGTTATTTTGTATTTACAGGCGAAGCCAGTAATACTACTTATAATCCCGGAGATGAACGGATCAATATTTTGTTTAAAGACGGGACAATAAAGGATATTTCAAAAGTGGATAATGCGCTGATAAACTATGAAAGCGGCCTTGCTTATGGCGAGATCAAAAAATATTACATTTGTTATATGAGATAGCTGTTGGAACTGAGCTGCAGGATATGGCCTGAAAACAACCCATACCCGCACAACTCATAACCTGCAACTCAAAGCTTAAAAACATGCAATTTCCTGCTTCACAAATAGCCCTGATTGTTAGTGGTAAAATCGAAGGCGACCCGAACGCTGTCGTTAGTTCTTTTGGAAAAATAGAAGAGGCCAAAGAAGGCCAGTTGAGTTTTCTTGCTAATCCAAAGTATGAAGATTATTTATATAGCACCAATGCGTCGGTCATTATTATCAACGAAAATTTTGAAACCAAACAACCAGTAAAAGCAACCCTGGTCCGTGTACCCGATGCTTATACTGCTTTTGCTACGCTGCTAAGTAAATACCAGGAGATAGTACAGCAGCAGTTAACGGGTATCCAGCAACCGGTTTATATTGCCAAAACCGCTTCATACGGTGACCAGGTTTTCATTGGGGCTTTTGCATACATAGGAGAAAATGTAAAAATTGGCAATCAAACAAAAATTTACCCCAATGCCTATATCGGTGATAATGTAATGATCGGCAGTAACAGTATTATTCATCCCGGTGTGAAGATCTATCATGATTGCAAAATTGGCAATAATGTTATTATACATGCAGGTACAGTTATCGGCAGTGATGGATTTGGTTTCGCTCCGCAGGCAGATGGAAGTTTTAAAAAAGTGCCGCAGATAGGTAATGTTGTAATTGAAGATAATGTAGAGATCGGTTCTAACTCCACCATCGACAGGGCCACAATTGGCTCTACTTTAATTAAAAGTGGTGCCAAACTGGATAATCTGATACAAATTGCACATAATGTAGAGATCGGACATAGTACTGTGATTGCTGCGCAGGCAGGAATAAGCGGTAGTACCAAGATCGGCAATGGTGTAATGATTGGCGGGCAAGCTGGCATCGTTGGACATATACAGTTGGGTGACGGGTCAAAAGTAAATGCCCAGAGTGGTGTCAGTAAATCCCTGGAACCAGGCAAAGCCGTTACCGGTTCCCCGGCTTATGATTATACTTCCGCCCTTCGCAGCCAGGCCGTTAGCAGAAAACTTCCTGAACTTGAAAAAAGAATAAAAGAACTGGAAGCTATAATCAAACAGTTAATTACAGAAAAAACAGCATAAATACATTCTTTCTGCCAATCACAATCCTGATTAATATTTCCTAAATTGCCGGCATGAAGAGAATTTTCTTGTCTTTATCATTTTGCGTCCTTATCACTACAATTTTTGCTCAGCATAAGCCTGCCTATACATTGTATAATGCGAAAGGTAAAAAAGTATCTTACAAAAGAATGCTGAAAACACTTCAGCAGAAAGATATTGTTCTGTTTGGTGAATTTCATAACAATGCTATTGCCCACTGGCTGCAACTGGAAGTAACAAAAGATTGTGACGCCACCCGTGACCTTGTATTAGGCGCTGAAATGTTTGAGCAGGATAACCAGCAGGCACTTGATCTGTACTTGCAGGGAAAGATCAATGCCAAAGGCCTGGATTCGATGGCCCGCCTTTGGAAAAATTATCCCACTGACTATGCCCCCCTGGTCAACTATGCCAAACAAAATAATATTCCTTTTGCTGCTAC
>CAZTKV010000043.1:16094-18815 GCA_964614285.1 uncultured Chitinophaga sp.
CAACATACATTAAAATCAGCGGTTACAATTTCCGGCACCGGTTTACACACTGGTGTGATGGCAGACCTTACATTAAACCCTGCCAACCCGGGATTTGGCTTTCAGTTTCAACGGATAGATTTGCCTAATCAACCGCTCATTAAAGCCGATTGTGACCTTGTAACTGATGTGAGTCGTGGCACTACGCTGGAAGCAAACGGCGCCAAAGTAAGTACCGTTGAGCATGTATTGGCTGCATTGGTAGGGATGGGTGTTGACAATTGCCTGTTGGAAATAAATGGTCCTGAAATGCCGATCATGGATGGTAGTTCACAGCCATTTGTGGAACTGATAGAAGAAGCTGGTGTGCTTGAGCAGGATGCCGCAAAAGTTTGGTACAGCATTGACGAAAATATTTACCACTACGATGAAGAAAAAAGAGTGGAAATGGTAGCCATGCCCGCTATGGAATACCAGGTTACCACCCTGATTGATTTTAATTCTCCCGTACTAGGTACACAACATGCAGGCTTAAAACATATCAGCGATTTCAAACAAGAGATAGCTCCCTGCCGCACTTTTTGTTTTTTACATGAATTGGAGATGCTATTGGATAATAACCTCATCAAAGGTGGCGATGTCAATAATGCCATAGTAATCGTTGACAAACCAGTTGATGAAAAAGAAATGACCCGCCTGAAAAGCATTTTCAAAAAGGATAAGATAGAAGTGAAAAGTGAGGGATACCTGAATAATCTTGAACTACGTTTTCCCAATGAACCGGCCCGTCATAAATTACTGGATGTTATAGGAGACCTGGCACTGATAGGTTATCCAATAAAAGGAAGAATCATTGCTAACAGGCCCGGACATAGCAGCAATGTAGACTTTGCAAAAAAGATAAAACAGTATATAAAAAAAAATAAACACACCAGGGGGGTGCCTGTATATGATCCTTCCCTGCCCCCTGTATACGATCAGCAATTCATTGAAAAAAAACTACCCCACCGTTTTCCTTTTGCACTGGTAGATAAGATCATTGAACTGAGTGACACCCATATCGTGGGAATAAAGAATGTCACTTTTAATGAGTGGTTTTTCCAGGGCCACTTTCCTGGCAATCCGGTAATGCCGGGTGTGCTGCAGATTGAAGCCCTGGCCCAGTGTGGCGGTATTCTGGCTATTAACCTGAGTGGGGAAGGACAATATGATACTTACTTTTTGAAAATTGACAATTGTAAGTTCAAACAGATGGTAAGACCAGGTGATACCCTGATACTGAAAATGGAATTATCCGCACCTATCCGTCGGGGAATTTGTGAAATGAAAGGCACTACTTACGTTGGCAACAAAGTGTGTGCAGAAGCTGACCTGGTGGCCCAGATTGTGAAGCGGTAAAAACACCGGTTTTCAGACAGTAAAAAATCAGCTGCAATGCCCGAAAAACGGGCATTTTCTTTTATCCACAATAGACGAAAATAAGTGTAAAATTTAGTCTTGTTTTTCCGGTTACCCCACCCTGATTTCGTACATTTGTGAGTTATATTTTTTCATTTTT
This sequence comes from uncultured Chitinophaga sp., assembly GCA_964614285.1. GTDB lineage: Bacteria > Bacteroidota > Bacteroidia > Chitinophagales > Chitinophagaceae > JJ008. Next base: position 17,632 of record CAZTKV010000043.1, read on the forward strand.
TAACGACCGGATTTACGTCAATTTATGAGTCCCGAAGCAAAAGAAAAAGCAGCCAGAATATCGGCCAATTACAGTGCAGATAGTATACAGGTTTTGGAAGGTTTGGAAGCCGTAAGAAAGCGGCCTGCCATGTACATTGGTGATATCGGTGTGAAGGGTTTGCACCACCTGGTGTATGAAGTAGTAGACAACTCGATAGACGAAGCTTTAGCAGGATACTGTAAAAACATTTCTGTAAATATTCATGAGGATAATTCTATTTCAGTAGAAGATGATGGACGTGGTATCCCTACCGCCATGCACAGTAAAGAAAAAAAATCTGCACTGGAAGTAGTAATGACAGTATTGCATGCTGGTGGTAAGTTTGATAAAGATTCTTACAAAGTATCCGGAGGCCTTCATGGGGTAGGTGTTAGTTGTGTAAACGCATTAAGCAGCCGCCTGCATGTAACTGTAAACAGGGATGGTAAAATATTTGAACAGGAATATAAGATCGGTGTTCCCCAGTATCCTGTTCGTGAGGCCGGCACCAGCGAAACCACCGGTACCAGGGTTCATTTCTGGCCTGATGACAGCATTTTTATTACAACAGTTTACAATAAAGATATCCTGGAAAGCCGTCTTCGTGAGCTTTCCTTTCTTAACAGGGGAGTTCGCATCATACTGAACGACCTGCGGGATAAAGAAGAAGATGGCAGCACTTATTCCAAAAGCTTCTATAGTGAAGGGGGCATTGTTGAATTTGTAGAAATGCTGGATAAAAATGCTGGCCGTAATTCACTTATTCCAAAGATAATTTCTGTAGAAGGCAGGGATGAGAATACCAATGTGGCAGTAGAAGTGGCATTAAGCTATAACGACAGTTACAGTGAACATATCTACTCTTATGTTAATAATATCAATACCATTGAAGGCGGAACCCATGTATCTGGTTTTCGCAGGGCGTTGACAAGAGTATTCAAAAGTTATGGCGATAAAAACGGATTGTTTGAAAAAGCTAAAGTGGAGATTGAAGGTGATGATTTCCGCGAAGGGCTAAGTGCTATCATATCAGTAAAAGTGCCGGAACCGCAATTTGAAGGCCAGACGAAGACCAAGCTTGGTAATAACGAGGTAATGGGAGTGGTTGACTCTACTGTATCCAAAGTACTGGAAGCCTATCTCGAAGAAAATCCCAAAGAAGC
>CAZTKV010000044.1:0-8668 GCA_964614285.1 uncultured Chitinophaga sp.
CAGGATGATGAGTTAGGTACTACTGTGCTGAAACTGTCCAATGGTGCCACTGTAGTATTAAAGCCCACCAATTTTAAGAATGATGAAATAATCTTCAGGGCATTCAGTAAAGGTGGTCATTCCCTGGTAAAAGATGCTGACTATTATTCCGCTATCAATGCTGCTCCTATTGTTTCCCAAAGTGGTGTGGGTGATTTTTCTGCTATTGATCTGGGAAATATGCTAAAGGGGAAAAATACCAGCTTATCTCCCAGTATTGCTGCTAACAGCGAAGGAATGAGCGGTAACACTATCCCTAAAGAAACAGAAACTCTGTTACAACTGATACACCTTTACTTTACTGCACCAAGAAAAGATGCCGCCGCTTTTGAATCTTTTAAAACAAGACAGAAACAACTTTATGCAAATGTGGCTGCTAATCCACAGATCTATTTCAGCGCCGAATTTCAAAAGATCATGACACAAAACCATCCCCGTGGGGGGGCATTGCCCAAACCGGAAGATTTTGACAAAATCAGCCTTGACCGAAGCATACAGATCTATAAAGAGCGGTTTGCCAATGCCGGTGATTTTACATTCCTTTTCACAGGTTCTTTTAATGAAGAAACAATTAAACCGCTATTGGAAAAATACATTGGAAGCCTGCCCGGCGTTGCTAAAAAAGAAACTTTCAGGGATTTGGGTATCAGACCTCCAAAGACCAAAGTAAATAAAGTAATTACAAAAGGAGCCGATCCAAAAAGTGTGGTCAATATTGTCTTTACAGGACCTGCAGTGTATAGCGCAAATGATGCGTATGCATTGCGAAGCCTGGGAGAACTGATGGATATTAAACTGGTAGAGCAGTTACGGGAAGAAAAAGGCGGTGTTTATGGAGTAAGTGCATCCGGTGGAATAAACAGAATACCTTATAGCAATTATGTTTTTAATATCACATTCCCCTGTGCCCCTGATAATGCAGATACTTTAACTGATGCTGCCATCAAAGAATTGAAAAAAATCATTACTTCCGGTGTAAGCACCGAAGATCTGGAAAAGATAAAAGAGCAACAAAAAAGAAAACTGGAAGTAGACATAAAACAGAACAGTTTCTGGTCAAACAATTTGTTCGACGCTTACTTTTATGGCAGCAACCCTTCTGAAATACTTAATAAACAGAAAATGATTGATAGCCTGAACTCAAAAATGATCCAGGATGCGGCTAAGAAGTATATTAACCTGAACAGTTATATCAGGGCAACCCTGAAACCTGATATCAAACAAGAAGAAAAACCATTAAAGGCTTTTTAGAAATTATAACTGATGAAATCACTGCGTCTTATTTTCTTTTTCCTGTTAGCTCTCTTCGTTGTAACAGCAGTATTATCATTGATCCTGCCTGTATCGCAGAAAATTGAAAAAACAATCGCCATTAATGCCCCGGCTGCTATAGTATATGAGCACCTGGCTAAACTTGATAATTTTAATAAGTGGTCTGTCTGGAACCAACAGGATTCAACGGTAAAACATACATTATCCGGAACTGACGGAACTGTAGGAGCTATAAGCAGTTGGACAGGTTCTCCGGAAATTTCTGGTGATGGGAAAATGGAAATTACGTTACTTGAGCCCGGCAAGAAAGTGGGCCACCATATTACTTTTATCAGGCCGCAAAAAAGAAAAGCCGATGCATTTTTTACACTGAATGAGATCAATGGCGTTACCTCTGTTACCTGGAGTTTTGAATTGGCCACCCCACGGCCGTGGAATATCTTTAACCTGTTCTACAGCATGGACAAGCAAATGGGAAGTGATTTTGAAAATGGATTAAAGGCTTTAAAGACAACTATCGAAAAGATATCTGTTGTTGCGAAATCAGATAAAAAATATGCTGTTATCCCAATGAATTTTCCCGCCACCAGTTACGCAAGTATCCGCCAACTTGTAAAATGGCCAGATATTTCCTCCTTTTATTCACAACATATTTCCATTCTGTACAGTGATTCAGTAAAAGAAAAGCTTAAGCCTGGTAGCCCGGCAGGATTATTTTTTGAATGGGATGAAAAAAATCAGCAGACTGATATGGCCGCGGCAATACCAGTAAGTGCCGGAGCAACATTTACAGGAAATATTATACGCATTGAGAATATTCCTGCTTCGAAAGCTGTTTATGTCAATTACTACGGTGCCTATAATAAATCCGAAGCGGCTTATAAAAGCATTGAACAATACCTTGCTGATAATAATTTAAAACAAAAAAGCCCTGTAATTGAACAATATATTACTGACCCGGCTATAGAAAAAGATACTACTAAATGGCTCACAAAAATTATTTTCCTGGTCGAGTAAACATTAGCCGGCACAAGCTCTGATAAAATGGTTTGCTATCTCCACCATTCCATTTACTTTTGCTGCAAAGGCTGAGTTATGAAACTGTCGCATCTGTCGGAGACATTAATTGGTTCTGAAATTGTAAAATTAGGGGGTGAAATAAGAGAAAAGATCCGCCAGGGTGAACGCATCTATAATTTCACAATAGGTGATTTTGATCCATCTATCTTTCCTATCCCTAAAGAACTGGAAGATGCTATTGTTGAAGCCTACAGGAAACATTTTACCAATTATCCTGCTGCAGAAGGGAACCTTGACCTTAGAGAGGCCATCCACTCTTTTACTAAAGATGAAGAAGGGCTTGACTACAGTATTAATGAAATATTAGTAGCCTCAGGCGGACGGCCGCTGATTTATACTGTTTTCAGGGCATTATGCGACAAGGGGGATAAGATTATTTATGCAGTTCCATCCTGGAACAATAATCACTATACCCATTTTGTAGGAGGTGAGCATATCGTTATTGAGGCCAAAGCTGAAAATAATTTCATGCCGACAGCCTCAGCGATCCGTCCATATATTAAAGAGGCAGTATTGATATCACTATGTTCCCCTCAAAATCCCACCGGAACTACTTTCAGAAAAGAAGAGCTGGAAAATATTTGTGACATGGTAATTGAAGAAAATAAAAGACGGGGGGATGGCGAAAAGAAATTGTATGTGATGTATGATCAGATGTATTGGCATCTTACTTATGGAGATATAAAACATTATAATCCTGTTTCCCTTCGCCCGGCAATGAGAGAGTACACAATTTTTATTGATGCTATAAGCAAGGTCTTTGCAGCAACAGGGGTTCGTGTTGGCTGGGGCATGGGGCCGGCAACTGTTATCAGCAAAATGAAAGCCATTCTCACACATATTGGGGCCTGGGCTCCTATGGCAGAACAAAAGGCAGTAGCTTACTACCTGGCCAACAGGGATGGTATAAAAAGATATCTCACCAATTTTAAAAGTGAAATTGAAGAGCGGCTACACCGCATTTACAATGGGTTCTCCTTATTGAAAAAAGAAGGTTATTCTGTTGATGCTATTTCTCCGGAGGCAGCCATCTATCTCACTATTAAAATTGACCTGGCAGGAAAGAAAACAGAAGAAGGAAGATTATTAGAAAATCAAAGTGATGTGACTGCATATGTTTTAAATACAGCAGGATTGGCTGTTGTCCCTTTCTATGCATTTGGTGCAGACAGAAGTTCATCCTGGTACCGGCTTAGCGTTGGCACCTGTAAAAAAGAGGAAATAGAAGAGATGATCGGGAAACTGCGGGAAGCACTGCTTAAATTATCATAATAAAAAAGAGAGCAAATGCTCTCTTTTTTATTATTATGCCCGTAAATTAATTCTTGTTGATAAAAAACCTGAAGGGCCTTAGCCTGAGATGGTTGGCCTCCTTCAGCATCTTTTTTCTGTTTGAAGTGATCCTGTTTCGATCCACTAATTCATTTGCATTACAAAATCTTTCAACCGTATCGGTAACAGATAGTATCTCATTTAAGTACGCTACTTCCTGCTCAATGGCCTGTTCGCTCATGAACTCGTCTTTAAAAAGCAATAAAATGTTTCGGCCCTGGTTCTTCATTTTGGTAAAGAAATAGTTTAATATCCTGACATTCCTTTAGTACTTGGACAGCCACAACCCTTTCCGCCTTTACCTGAGCCGGAATAATAATTACGATTGCAGGCCGCCAGAAGTACCATTAATAACGCTGCAACCAGTATTTTGTTGATTGTCTTCATATTTGTAAGTTCTAAATTAAAACTATTTTACAAACAAATTAGTATCCTGTTGGACGAAAAAGACATAAAAATTAACCTAAATCAGCCTGTTTCGTACAAAAAACAGGAGAAACCCCGCATTCTGGTGGCTCCGCTTGATTGGGGACTGGGGCATGCAGCCCGCTGCATACCCATTATCCGGGAACTCCTGGTACAGGGATGCGAGGTGATAACAGGAGGCAGCGGATCATCCAGGATGATTCTGCAAAGTGAATTTCCTGCTCTGCTGCATTTGGAAGCTCCTTCGTTTGTTGTCAGGTACAGCAAATCCAAATGGATGTTCCCGTTAAAAATGATGGAACAGTTTCCGCTTCTTAAGAAGCAATCAATAAGAGAAACTAATTGGCTCAATGAAGTCGTGGAGCAATATTCAATTGATGCAGTAATATCTGATAACCGGTTTGGTATGCATCACGGTAAAATTCCCTGCATATTTATCAGCCACCAGCTCGGGCTAAAGTCAGGATTAGGAAAATTTATTGACCGGTTCATACAGAGAAATCAATATACAATCCTCGATAAATATGCTGCCTGCTGGGTACCTGATTATGAAACAGGGGTTTCCCTCGCCGGAGAGTTATCTCATCCCTTTAAAAAACCACAGTTACCTCTTTATTACCTGGGAGCACTATCAAGATTTGAAAGAAAGAAACTGCCAGGGAAAAAGAATCATGTCCTGGTTATTTTATCCGGACCCGAGCCACAAAGAACTATACTGGAAAAAATTATCAGAACAGATATTGACAAATTTGAGGGAACAGTAACGATTATAAGAGGGCTCCCTGATTCATCGGAGCAGATTCCTTCAACCGGTTCTGTGCAGTACTTTAATCATTTGCCTGCAGAAAAACTGAATGAGCAGATAATAGCAGCCGAATATATTATCAGCCGTAGCGGCTATAGCACTCTTATGGACATAATACCCTTGCAAAAGAAAAGCGTTCTTATCCCTACTCCCGGGCAGCCAGAGCAGGAATATCTTGGAGCCTACTATCTGAAACAACACATGGCACTCTGTATTAAACAAAAACATTTTTCATTTACCGAAGCTGTCCGGAAAGCCACCGATTTTTCTTACCGGTTACCAATCCTTCCTGTAAACGATAAGCTTAGTGAGGTAATCCGCCAGTTCGTTGCAGCAATACACTAAACATTCCATTTATATTTGCAACTTCGTTCAAATTATTGATTTCTGAACACGAATACCAAAGCACATATCGCTGTTTTACTGACCAACTTGTTCTTCGCTGTCAACCTGAGTATGGTAAAACATATCTCGCCGTCAGTAGTAGGGCCATATGGATTAAATGTACTTCGTGTTGGTATCAGCCTGCTGCTATTTTGGATGGTTTGGATATTTGGGAGGACTGCAGCAGGCATTCGGCGAAAAGATCTTCCCCGGTTTATTCTTTGTGGACTAACAGGTGTCGCTATCAACCAGATGCTTTTCATAAAAGGACTGACGATGACTTCTACTATTCACGCATCATTACTTATGCTATGTACTCCTTTACTGATTACCGTCTTCGCTTTCTGGATACTAAAAGAAAAGATCACTTTCCTTAAATCACTCGGGCTTGCACTTGGTATTGGCGGGGCTGTATTATTGATCATGTCAAAAGAAAAAAATGGTACTGCTTCTTTATCGGGCGACATGCTTATTGTATTGAATGCAATGGCTTATACTATCTATTTCATTCTGGTAAAACCCCTGATGCAGGAATATCCGCCACTGCATGTAGTAAGATGGGTATTTACTTTCGGTTTCGTTATGATCTTACCATTTGGCTGGATTCAGTTCACTGAAGTGCAATGGATACAATTTGACTGGTCACATTTTATTTCACTTTTTACTATCGTAATTTGTGGTACTTTTTTAGCCTATTCCTTTAATATTTTTGGTATAAAACACCTCGGAGCAGGCGTTACTGGTTCATATATTTACACACAACCAGTGTTTGCAGCCATCATTGCTGCTTTTTTTTTAAAAGAAGATTTTAATTGGGAGAAAGTAATCGCAGGATTAATGATTTTCAGCGGAGTGTTTTTAGTAAGTCGTAAAGCCCCGCCTGTTATTGAAGAATAAAAGCTTTACTGGCTTGATTTAGGATAATCAAAAAACCAAAATTCTTTTTTTACCGTTCTGAATTCCTTCCAGCTATTACTATGGATTTTTACAGCAAACACACCACAGGTTGGGATATTATCAATTCTTGTATCTGTCAGCAAATTAGCAAAATCGGTAATTCCATTATTGTGCGAAAAAACAGCAATATTGCTCAGTGCATCATCAACATTCTCAATTACAGAAAAGAAAAATTCTGCCTCAGGAAGGTAAAGTTCATCTTTAAAAAGTATATTTCCTTTTTTGATACCAAATTCTTCAGCAAACACTTTAGCTGTTTTTGCAGCCCTCTTTGCCGGGCTGGCAATTATTGCATCAATCACCACACTTTTATTCTTCAATCTTTTGGCCATTACCGGCGCATCTTTTTTACCCCTCTCATTCAAAGGCCGGTCAAAATCATCAAGACCTGCCAGCCCCCAATCACTCTTGGCATGACGAACAAGTATCAATGTTTTCATTCAATAAAATTTATTGTGAAAGATACAATATTGAATACGTTCTCACGGCTAATAACCCCTGACATTCTTTCCTTCCATATAGTTCATGAAAGCCTTGTTCACTACTTTGTTTCCGCCCGGCGTAGGATAATTACCTGTAAAATACCAGTCCCCTAAATTACCGGGGCAGGCTTTATGCAGGTCTTCGATGCTCTGGAATATTACATATACCGGAATATCAAGTCCTGAAGGTGTTATTAATTGAGCAATTTTACCGGAAATCTCTTCTGCAGTGAATTGCTTGTATAGTTGTTTTACAACATTCTCTGTATGAAGCTGATTATTTCGCTGAAGATCCTTGCATTTATCAAGCAGGCTGGTCAATAGCTCTGTTTTACCTCTTTCCTTTATCAGTTCAACAGCAGCATTAAAGGCAATAAAGTCCCCCATTTTGCTCATATCAATGCCGTAGCAGTCTGGGTAGCGGATCTGGGGTGATGAGGATACCACAACTATTCTTTTTGGCTTTAATCTTCCCAGCATGCGGATAATGCTTTCCTTAAGCGTTGTTCCTCTTACAATAGAATCATCAATCACTACCAGTGTGTCCTGCCCGGGACGAACGGTTCCGTAAGTAATATCATAGACGTGTTGAACCATTTCATTGCGGCTTACATCTTCCGTAATAAAGGTTCTCATCTTCACGTCTTTTATTGCAATCTTTTCTATGCGTATCTTACGGGTTATCATTTCCGTAAGCTTCTCTGCATCGAAATCATTTCCCCAGCTTAGTATTCGTTCGATTTTTACTTTGTTGAGGTAATCTTCCATTCCTTTCAGCATCCCATAAAATGCTGTTTCTGCTGTATTTGGAATAAAAGAAAAAATTGTATTCTTAAGATCATGATCAATGATGTTCAGCACCTGTTCGCTGAGGTTGTAACCCAATGCATTCCTTTCTCTGTAAATTTTTTCATCACTGCCTCTTGAAAAATAAATTCTTTCAAAGCTGCAGGCTTTTCTTTCTTTAGGCTCCAGTATCTGGGCTACTTCAATTTCTCCGTCCTCAGTAACTATCAATGCCTGTCCCGGCATCAATTCCTGTACTTCATTTTCACCAACATTAAAGGTAGTTCTGATAGCAGCCCTTTCAGAAGCAGCCACTACTACTTCATCATTAATATAGTAATAGGAGGGCCTGATTCCATGTGCATCACGAAAAACAAAACCGATACCATTACCTGTAACACCGCCTACATGAAAACCACCATCAAGAAGTGGAAGTGTTTTTTTCAACACTTTTTTAATATCCATTTTCTGAGGTGAAGCTTCATCTTCCTTGCAAAGAAAAGTATGCATAAGCTCTATCATGGCAGCAAGATCACTGAATCGAACAGTATGATGCGGCTCTTTCCCTACCAATGTGAATAGCTCATCCGAATTAACAATATTAAAATTTCCTGCCAGGGCGAGATTGCGTGCAGGAATTGTATCTCTGTTTATGAAGGGATGGCAATACTCCAGTTTATTTTTTCCTTGTGTTCCATAACGAAGATGGCCCAATAATAATTCACCCAGGAAAGCTACATGCCCTTTCATCAAACCGGGGTGACTTTTTATATCAGGATGATATTTTTCAAGTTCTTCAATTTCTTTTCCTATCTGTTGAAATATATCGGCTATGGCTTGCGGAGCATTACTGCGTATACGGTTCATGAAGGGGTAACCAGGCTCTACATTAAGTTTGACGGTTGCTACACCTGCCCCATCCTGTCCACGATTGTGCTGCTTTTCCATAAGCAGGTACAGCTTGTTAAGACCCCACAGTACCGTACCATACTGTTGCTGGTAATACGAAAAAGATTTTCTTAACCGGATGAATGCCAGTCCGCATTCGTGTTTGATCGGGTCGCTCATGGAAGGCGCAAAGGTAGGCGATAAATACGAACTATCC
>CAZTKV010000044.1:8768-12864 GCA_964614285.1 uncultured Chitinophaga sp.
ATATTATCATGCAATTCTTTTCCAATCTCCCTTCTTTCCTTTTCCTGGCCGTCAATAGTAGCCTGTGTAACCTGTTTTTGTTTTTGGATTTCCTGCTCAATTAATTCCTGGGAGAGTCTTTTTTGTTCGGTAATATCAGTAAAGGAACAAATGACATTGATAATATTTCCATCTCCATCCAACACCGGTTCGGCATTTACCAACAGCCAAACTCTGTCATTCGTAACAGGTCTGTAAATTCCCATCACCACATCCAATACAGGTTTTTTTGTTCTTAGGGCCACAGGAACAGGATGAGTATCTGCCGGAAAATCCTGTCCATCTTCATGTATAACATTCCACCCGGAATCCGGGGGAGTTATGCCAAGCAATTGATCCTCTGTTAACCCAAGTAAATCCAGGGCGGCCTGGTTTGTCACCACCATTTTCCCATTTTCATCCTGCAGCAGTACTCCCATCTTGAGGTTATGTATCAGGTTCCTGAATCTTCTTTCACTTTCTCTCAACTTATCTTCAATCTTCTTTCTTTTAGAGTCATTTGTAAAATAAATGACCATTGCATTAAAAGTCGGATTATCCAGCAGATTGTGGCCTCTTACTGTACACCAGACCCATTCTCCGTTTGCATGAAGAAGGCGAAGAGAAATATAATTCACTACCGACTCATTTTTAGACTCCATAGTAAATGCTTCCAGCGCTGATTTAATATCTTCCGGAAAAACAAATTCGAAAATACTGCGACCCAAAAGATCAGCAGGTGCATACCCTGATATCTTATCAATTGATGGACTGCAATATTTTATACTACCCTTTGAATCTGTCATTACTATACCATCCAATGAATGAGTGATCATATTACGGTAAAACAATTCACTCTCCTGGAGTTTTGCCTGGGCTTTTTTTCTTTCCGTTATATCTCTTCCAACGCCCAGCAAGCCAATTTTATTCCCCATATCATCATGTAACAATGATACAGTATGCAACAAATATTTCCGTTCTCCGTCACTTCCAACAAAAGATACTTCTCCTTTCCATATTCCGTTGGAGAAAACAATTTCAGCCACCTGGTCATGTGTATACGGTGAATAATCTGTATCCAGTACCCCTCTGAATGGTTTACCAATGGCTTCTTCTTCTGTAATTCCGGTCAGCTTTTCAATAATATGATTCCAGGAGGTTACAAACCTCTTCAGATCAGTTGTTACAATCACATCTGTAACATTATTAAGGATAGTTGCCTGGTTACGAAAACGTTTTTCACTTTCAATAAGAGCTTCTTCTGTTTGTTTACGCATAGTATCATCAAAAAAGTTGATTACTATTCCTTTCACATAAGGATTGTCTAAGAGATTGTGCCCTCTTATCATACACCACATCCAGCCAGCCTTCTTGTTTAATATTCTTACAGAGATGAATTTTTTTCTTCCTGAAATATTATTGATTTCATCCCAAAATGCAGTAATGACCTGCTGGCGATCATCCGGGTGAGCATAATCAAAAACATTTTTACCAAGAACCTCTTCGATTGTATAACCCAGTATTGATGTAATTGAAGGCGATGCAAAAGTTACAACTCCCTCTATATTGGTGATCAGTATCCCATCAAGAGAGTTGGAAAACAGGTTGCGGTAAAATAATTCGCTGGCTTTAAGTTGTTGTTCTGCCTCACGTTGTTCTGTAATATCTTGCTGCGTACCCCAAACTCTTTTGAGTTTTCCACTTTCTACAATACCTGTCATCTGGTTTAGAAAGTGTTTGATTTTACCGTTACGGTCAAATTCCCTTGTCTCCACAGTAGTGGTTTGAAACCGATTTCTGATAAATTTTTCCAAATTCTCCACTCTTTCCGGATCGGAAAAATCCATGAGTTGATCTAACGAGGCACCAATTATTTCATCTGCCTTATCATATCCGTACATCCGTGCCAGGTTATCATTACACTCCACCAGCCACGAATTCTTTTTCCAGTACTCGATGATTTTTTCAGGTGGGTCAGTTGTTATCACCGGTTCCGCAGACTCAAACATCCAAAGTCCTTCCGCACTTTTTTCAAAAGCTTTGTACCGCTCTGAAAGTTTCCTTGCAATATTTTCTGACTCCTGAGCATTATTATCACCACTTATATGATGCACTCCAATAGCCTGCACCATTTTGATTTTGCCAGGCTCTTCTGCAAAAGCAGAAATCTCCCAGGAAATTTCACGGTATCCATCACCCGCCAGCATTACTTTTAATTCCGCTTTACATGGCTGCCCTGGTACTTGAACACACTGTTTTACTGTCTTAGAAAATTTTTCTCCTTCCTCTTCCTGAAAAATGATATTTACCGGTTTACCCAAAAAATTGGGTGAGAGATGATTAAAATCCTTCTGAAATAAAGGGTTTACAAAAGCGAGATTTCCATTCAGATCAATAAGCAGGTAATAAAATTGCCCCGATTGCCGGAAATATTCCGCCAGGCCGTTTATATTGGATAATGAGGTAAGCATTACTACAACAAATGTCTTCTTTGTACGGCGATCATTCCGGTAAAAATAGTTATATTAATAATTTGTCATGATAGTTTATTTACTGCTATTTTGAAATTCCCCGGATCTTTATAAAAGAAAAGCCGTTACTCTTGTAACGGCTTCCATTAAATATATCCTGTCATATTTAGAATGCTTTTGTATCTGTGGCAAACTTTTGCAGTTGCGGGCACTCTTCAGCTGTAGCCGGATCTATCATAACATAATAAGAGGGAAGTTTGTTTTTTAGCCATTTCTCCATAGTCTTGCTTTTCTTTTCTTCCAGGGCAAAGTTGGAAATTTTACTGTAATCATCCTGCATATTCATCCGGTGCGGTTGTGAACGGGATTTAAGGTAAACAACCCGTACTCCTTTTTTGCCCTGCTCACTCTCAAAGGCTGTAGGCTGTGAGTAATCGCCTACTTTCATTTTACCCAACATTGCTACCATATCTTTATCCAGCATATCGATTGTAACAAAGGTAGATCCTTCCCTGTCCGTAATGCACGGACCTGTATACTTTGCTGCTTCATCATCGCTATATTTGGAAGCAGCTTCATTAAAGCCTATGGTTCCGGCTATTATCTTTGAGCGAACTGTATCCAGTTTTCTTCTTGCCTGCCCGATCTCTTCTTCTGTAACAGGAGGTATACGGAGAATATGACGCACAATCGCATCATCACCATTACGTTGCACCATCTGAATAATATGGAATCCAAATTTTGATTTAACAGGAGGAGATATTTCACCTTCCTTGAGTCGGAAAGCAGTTGACATAAATACAGGATCCCATGTCTTTTCAGTTCTGTTTATCTGATACTGGCCACCCCTATCGCGGCTTCCGGGATCTTCCGAAACCTTTTTAGCTAACTGCTCAAAAGTAGTAACCTTCATTTCAATCTGCTTCTTATAATTATTCATTTCTCCCACAATATACTGTTCGAGTTCTCTTGATGGTTTGGGATAAATAATAATTTGGCATATTTCCAGCTCAGATTCATAAAAAGGGAGACTGTCTTTGGGTATTTTATCAAAATACGCTTTTACTTCTATCGGAGTAATTCTTACATTGTCAACGATCTTACGTTGCATAGCCTGCGCCAGTTTCTGTTCCTTTACAGACTCTCTTGCATCATCTTTAATCTGGTAGATGGTTTTTCCGGCAATCTCTTCCAGTGCTTCCTGGCTTCCTAACTGGTTAATATAGGTTCTGATCCGATTATCCAGGTCAGCCTCTACCTCTTCATCAGTAACAGGAAGAGAATCTTTCATCGCCTGCAGCATCAACACTTTTGAAATGATTGCCTGTTCCATCAACAAACATTCCCCATTCTCCGGAACAGTGCCTCCCTGCCGGACAATATCAGCCAACGAATTTTTGATATCAGAATACAGGATGATCCTGTCACCGACTATACCGGCAATTTTATCCGCTATCACTTTTTTGGGCTGACCCTGAGCCGATGTAATAATCGCCAGAGTTAAAAAACAGGCCGTTAAGATTTTCTTTGTAATAAGCATAAGTTCAAAAGTACTTTGCCGGGTATAACTTAAATATTATAAGGCAGGTATTTAACAAAAGTTTGAT
>CAZTKV010000044.1:12964-18299 GCA_964614285.1 uncultured Chitinophaga sp.
ATACCATCACGGATAAGACGTATTTTAGAATCCCGTTTGATCTTTCCGTCCAGTACAAAACATCCTGCAACGGTAGCTTTATCAAATTTAAATACTTCCCTGATCTCCACATTAGCAACAATCCTCTCCTGTACTTTAGGCTCAAGCATACCTTCCATCGCACTTTTCACTTCTTCTATAGCATTATAGATGATTGAATACATCTTTATTTCGATCCCTGCATTGTCAGCTAATCTTGACGCCTGAAGTGAAGGACGTACGTTAAAGGCAATAACGATTGCATCTGAAGCTTCTGCCAGCACTATATCACTTTCGTTGATCTGACCAACTCCTTTATGAATTACACTTACCAGGATCTCCTGCGTAGATAGTTTTTGTAATGAGTCACTCAATGCTTCAACTGAACCGTCCACATCACCCTTGATGATTACTTTCAGTTCTTTAAAGCTTCCTAATGCAAGACGGCGACCAATTTCATCCAATGTGATATGTTTCTTGGTACGAATACCCTGTTCCCTTAATATCTGTGCACGGCGATAAGCGATTTCTTTTGCTTCAGCCTCGTCTTCATATACTTTAAATTTCTCACCGGCCTGTGGAGCACCATTCAACCCTAATATTACTGCCGGAGCAGAAGGTCCGGCTTTATCTTCTCTTTTATTCCTTTCATTAAACATAGCTTTCACACGACCAAAATACTGTCCGCTCACAATCAAATCTCCGGGTTTCAATGTTCCGTTTTCAACAAGTAGGGTTGCCACATATCCACGGCCCTTATCCAATGAAGCTTCAATGATAGTTCCTGTAGCCTCTCTCTCAGGATTTGCTTTTAAGTCCAGCAATTCTGCTTCCAGTAAGATTTTCTCTAATAGCTTATCAATATTCAATCCTTTCTTGGCAGCAATTTCCTGATTTTGGTATTTACCACCCCATTCTTCCACTAATAAATTCATTTGCGAAAGCTGCTCGTAAATTTTTTGCGGATTAGCCCCGTCTTTATCAATCTTGTTGATGGCAAAAATCATGGGTACACCGGCAGCCTGAGCATGGCTGATAGCTTCACGGGTTTGTGGCATCACTGCATCATCTGCTGCAATTACAATTACAGCTATGTCAGTAACCTTAGCACCCCTTGCCCTCATCGCAGTAAATGCTTCGTGACCCGGTGTGTCTAAGAAAGTAATTTCTTTTCCATTGGGCAATTCTACCTGGTAAGCGCCAATATGCTGTGTAATACCGCCGGCCTCTCCTGCTACCACATTAGCACTTCTGATATAGTCAAGTAATGATGTTTTACCATGATCTACGTGGCCCATAATAGTAACTATCGGAGAACGGGGTTTGAGATCCTCTTCATTATCTTCTTCAATTTCTTCTTCCATTTCCATCTGCTTCTCCATATCGATAAACTCCACATCGAATCCAAACTCACTGGCCACCAGTTCTATTACTTCTGCATCCAAACGCTGATTAATAGATACCATAATACCAAGACTCATACACTTGCTGATAACTTCGGCAAAACTTACATCCATCAGGTTAGCCAGCTCACTAACACTGATAAATTCAGTAACCTGTAGTTTGTTATCTTCAGCCGCCTCACCCATGGCATCAGCCATTTCCTGCCTTTTTTCCCGGCGCAACTTGGCCTTAAGACTTTTGCCTTTCCCTCCGCCACCTGATAATTTGGCTTGTGTTTCCTGTATTTTTTTCTGAATCTCTTTTTCGTCGATCAGTTTTTCCTCACGACGGCCACCACCGGCTGCCGCACCTCTTCCACGATTGAAATTACCTCCTCCTCCAGCGCCCCCTCTTCCACGATTGAAATTACCCCCACCACCGCCTGGTCTTTTATCTTCTTCTTTGTTGATGAAAATTTCCCGTTTGTTGTCCTTTTTCTCTATCGGAATACGTTTTCTTTTCTTCTTCTCGTCTTTTACAGGTCTTGTATCACTATCAACAGGTAACTCAATTTTACCTAATATCTTAGGACCTGTCAGTTTTTCAACTTCTATATTTTCAATTACCGTTTGTTGCTCTTCAGCTACTGGCTCTTCCTTTACTACAATTTCTTCAGCTGGCTTTTTTACTGCCTCTATTTCTTCTTCCTTTTTCTTTTTCCCTTTGCCCTTTGCAGGTTTTTCTTCCTCAACAGGTTTTACTTCTTCTTTCTTTGCCTTTACTCCTTTTTTCGGCCGGGTAGAAGAATCTATTGCGGAGAGATCAATTTTCTTAACCACTTTTGGCCCTTCAATTTCAGGAGCTTCCAACTTCACAACTTCTTCTTCTTTCTTTTCTTCCTCTTTAACCTGCTTAACAGGTTTCTCTTCCGCAGGCTTAGCTTCTTCTTCCTTTTTAGGTGTTTTAGCAACTGGCTTTTCTTCCTTTTTAAAACTTATTTCTTCATCTTCTTTCTTCTTCTTCGCCTCCCCTTGTGCGCCTTTAGGCAATTCAAGCTGATCGCTTTTCATTTTAGCAGCCTTATCACTCTGGAACTCCTGCTGTAAAGCACGGTACATATCCTCACTCAACTTTGAAGTAGGTTTCAGCTCATCTTTGGGAAAACCTTTCCCTAACAGGAAATCAATAATAGTATCCTGTCCAACGTTAAACTCTTTAGCCGCAGCTAATAATCTTGGAAGTTTTAATTCTGCCATTCAGGTTTTTAGTTAAATGTTGATTGGTTAACTGGTTAATTGGGATAGATCTTATATACACTTAATTAACTCAATTAACCTAATACCCTTCTGTTATTCTTTTTCAAACTCTTCTTTCAAAATCTTTCTCAAATCGTCAATAGTCTCTTTTTCCAGGTCTGTTCTCCTTTCTAATTCTTCCGGAGTAAGAGACAATACACTTCTTGCCGTATCACAACCAACTCTCTTTAGCTCGTCAATGATCCATGTTTCAATTTCATCGCTGAATTCTTCCAGGTCAATATCAAACTCTTCGGTCTCCCCTTCATTATCACGGTATACATCAAGCTCATACCCGGTCAATTCTGAAGCCAGTTTAATGTTTACACCCCGGCGACCAATTGCCAATGAAACCTGGTCGGGTTTAAGGTAAACATTCGCATGTTTATTCTCGTTATCCAGCTCCATGCTGGTTATTTTGGCAGGTGTCAATGAACGCTGTATCAGCAACTGAATATTACTTGTCCAGTTAATCACATCTATGTTTTCATTTTTTAGTTCCCGAACGATACCATGAATACGGCTACCTTTCATACCTACACAAGCACCTACCGGATCGATACGGTCATCATATGACTCCACTGCTACTTTGGCTCTTTCTCCCGGATCCCGAACAATCTTCTTTATTACAATGAGGCCATCAAAGATCTCGGGTACTTCAATCTCCAGCAATTTCGCCAAAAAGTCCGGTGAAGTTCGTGAAAGAATAATAACAGGGTTGTTATTCTTCATATCCACTTTTTTCACTACTGCACGGGTATTCTCCCCTTTTTTGAAATAATCCTGTGGTATCTGTTCGCTTTTAGGCAGAATCAATTCATTCCCTTCTTCATCCAGCAGCAAGATCTCTTTCTTCCAAACCTGGTATACTTCGGCACTGATAATCTCACCAATTCTGTCACCATATTTCTTAGCCAGTACATTCTTCTTCAAATCACTAATACGGCTGGCCAATGTTTGCTTGGCAGCGAGGATTGCCCGGCGGCCAAAATCAAGGAGGTCAATCTCTTCGTACAACTCTTCTCCCACTTCAAAGTCAGGTTCAATTTTTACCGCATCTTTATATGCAATCTGTGCCAGCGGATCTTCCACCTGTCCGTCTTCCACAATCATGCGACGGCGGATAATTTCAAGGTCACCTTTTTCGGCGTTTACAATCACATCAAAGTTCTCATCACTGCCATACTTTTTACGCAATAAGGTTTTAAAAACATCTTCCACCACTTTCATCATGGTCGGGCGGTCAATATTTTCCGCATCTTTAAAATCCTGGAATGCGTCGATCAGGTTAATACTTGACATAGCTCAAAATTTTGTAATCCTGGTTGATTAAAATTTAATTTGAATTTTTGTTGTTTTTATATCATCAAAAGGAATAGCATGCTTTACTATTTCCATTTTTTTCCCTTTTCCTTTTATCTCCTCCAGTTCAATATCCGTATCAGATACACTTAAAAGTTTCCCTTCTTTTTTAGCTCCATCTTTTGTAAGAACCTCAACAAACCGGCCAATATTTTTGAGATACTGCCGGTGAAGTTTTAGCGGTTCATCCAGGCCAGGAGAGGATAACTCAAGAGAAAAATCTCCACCAGGAAAAATGGCCTCTTCTTCCAGCTGTTTGTACAGCTTCCTGTTAAACTGAACCAGCTTTTCAACACTAACTCCATGATTTCCATCGATATATATCTTAATATTGTTAGTAGGTTTGATTTTAATCTCCACTAAAAACAATTCCGGTTCAGCACTTATCAGGGCTGTTACTTTTTCCTCAATTGACTGTATTTGTGACTCGATGTTCATGGGGTATAAAAGAAGAAGGGAACGGCCTCGTTCCCTTCTATCATCTTTTTCCGATGCAAATGTAAGGGAAATAAGCATTATAAGCCAAATTGTATTGCTGAAAACAGAAGGTTAATAATTCGGTAAACAACGGCAAATTACCGGCTACAAAAAAAAGCTCCATCTTATCTTTACACTGCAATGAAATACATTTTATTCGCCTTACTGGCTTATATCTTATATCAGTTCATTTTTAAACTGGTAATTCCGGTTTATCTCGCCAGCCGAAAGATAAAAAAGGGCTTCAGGGAAATGCAGAACCGCATGCAGGAACAAATGCAACAGCAAGGTTATTCACCCCAATCTTCAACTACAGAGCCGCCTAAAAAAACAAAAGCCGGAGATTATATTGAGTTTGAGGAAATAAAGTGATTATTTCTTTTGCTTAAACAGCCACGATAATAATTCCGGTTCGGCAAAGGCAGGATCCCAGCTGTTATGATTAGCATCGGGATACAATGTAAACTTTACTGCCGCTTTTACTGCTTTTAAAGCATCAACCATTTTTTCCGATAGTTCAGGCGGCACTACATCGTCTTTACCCCCATGAAATACCCACCATTTGGTTTTTTTCATCACTGATGCCGTTGTAGGTTCACCACCTCCGCAAATAGGAAAGGCGGCTGCAAATAATTTTGGATTTCGCCGCACAATCTCAAAAGTTCCCATTCCGCCCATTGAAAGACCTCCTGTATAAACCTGTCTTTTATTTACCCGGTAGTCTTTCATTATTGAGTACAATAATTCCTGGGCCAGTTTCATAGCGATAGTTGGTTCTCCCTGCGCTTTAAAGCCGAATA
>CAZTKV010000045.1:0-3906 GCA_964614285.1 uncultured Chitinophaga sp.
TTCGGCATAACTCGTTCCTACTTTGTTGATGGCAACTACATAGGCCGCAGTACGCATATCTGGTATCTCGGGATTTGCTTTCCAGGCATTCATGATCTCATGAGTGGCATTGATCATTGTTTCTTCCAGTCCGCTGTACACCAGGTCTACTTCATCCGGCCCGTGCATGATAAAGTCACGGGCGGTTTCCTTCACTTTTTTACCACTCAGTTCTTCCATTTGCCCAAGGATATGAGCATTCAGGTTTTCTGTAAATCTTTTTTCTAAACGGCCATACCGCACATGGCTCAGGTTTTTCAGCCATTCAAAATAAGAAACGGTAACACCACCGGCATTCAGGTACATATCAGGCACTACGATGATCCCTTTTTTGGCAAATACCTCATCTGCATCAGGTGTCAGCGGACCGTTGGCGGCTTCACCGATCAGTTTTGCTTTTACTCTTGGTGCATTATCTCCGTCAATTACATTTTCCAGTGCGGCGGGTATCAATATATCACATTCCATTTCCAGCGCATCGCTAGATTTTGTAAAGTTGCTGGAGCCCGGGAAGTTCAATATTGAACCAGTGCTTTTGCGGTGATTGAACACAGCATCCACATCAAGTCCGTCATTGCTCCAGATAGCGCCTTCATATTCTGCCAGGGCTATTACTTTCGCACCGGCATCCTGGAAGAATTTAGCAGAGTGGTAGCCCACATTACCCAATCCCTGAACGATCACTTTTTTGCCTTCCACACCAACAGACAGCCCAAGTTTTTTCATCACATCCGGCATGTTACATACTTCACGGATACCAAAGAATACACCAAGACCTGTCGCTTCACGGCGGCCACGAACACCACCCTGTGTAATTGGTTTACCTGTTACACAACCTGCAGCATCAATTTCACCGGGATGCATGGCAGAGTAAGTATCCAGTATCCATGACATTTCTCTTTCACCCGTTCCGTAATCCGGTGCAGGTACATCTGTACCAGGTCCGATGAAATTCTTCTTTATTAATTCTGCTGTATAGCGGCGGGTGATCTTTTCCAGTTCGTAAGGAGAATATTTTTTGGGATTGATCTTGATACCACCTTTACCACCCCCAAAAGGAACATTCACAATGGCACATTTGTATGTCATCAGTGCGGCGAGGGCCATTACCTCATCCTGGTTCACTTCTGCTGCAAAACGGATACCGCCTTTGCAGGGAGTTTTATGGTGAGAGTGCTGTACCCGGTAGGCTTCAATTACTTCCACACTTCCATCATCTCTTTTCAGCGGGAAACGTATTTGGTATACGGCATTACATTCTTTGATCTGTTCCAGGATTCCTTTGTCCCATTTGGTGTATTTGGCTGCTTTGTCAAAGCTTTTTCCGACCGAGCCAAAAAAACTGTAATTGTCTGACATGATTTCTTTTTTAAGTTTTAGCAATCGTTATAATGGAAGGGATACGTAGGCATATTTATAAACCATATCCCTGCAGTAAATCAGTTTTCCTTTTCCAGCCTGCTTATTTTTTTGTCCAGTCGTACCATGTATAAAATAAGCCCGATGAGAATCGTAAGCACCACTGCCACCACCACATAAATGCGGCCGTTTTCTTTCATCATATCGGCCATTTCCGTTTTTTTATCCTGTGCAAAAGTGATAAGGGATAAAAAAAATGTAGCCAGCAAAGTGGTTATTTTTTTAGCACTATTCATGATAGCATCTTTTTTTCTTTCAGTAAAGTGAAACGGATTTTTAATGTAGCGATCCATACTCCCAGTAAGGTCCATCCGATAACGGCCGGGTAAAACACAATTCTCATAGATCCGCTGATATCATTTTTAACATCCAGCGCCGGGTTATCTTCATTGCCCGGGTGAAGGCTGGGTAATATCCTCGGTAATATCCAGATGGAAGGAAATAAAATAGCGTAGGCAAAAATGTTATACACAGCGCTTATCCTTGCTTTTTTATCAATATCCTGTATCGAATCCCGCAGTATCAGGTAAGCAAAGTATACCAGCAGGGCGATGGCAGCACCTATAAGCTTTGGGTCTCTTGCTATAGTGCTGAAGGAATTATAAGCAGGTTTATTGGGGTCGGCCCAGGTATAGGAAGCCCAGATAGCCCCGGTTGAATAACCAAGCAAACCAAAAACAATGGCTACTACTGCAAAATGCCGGGCATAAATATCATATTTCAGGTTGAAGGTCCGGAGATAACGAACAGCATTCACCACTGAGACGGTAAACAGGATCATCATGGCAAACCACATGCAGACATGGAAGTACAGGTTTCGTATAGTTTCCTGCAACAGAGGCAGTCTTGGAACCTCTCCCAGGAAGCCTGCCACCACAGTGTAACCAAGCAAGACAATACTTGCTATTTTCCACCAGGACTTGTGCATATAGTTTTTTGCGTCGGTCATCAGTTTGGCCAGGAAGATATATGGCCGGGTAAAGTGTGGCAAAATTAAGGTGATGCCACTAAACGGGAGTAAAAATTCTTTTTATAGAGTATGTACTAAAAACACATGACTGATCAGTCTTTCCATAAAAATGGGAAGAGAATAACGGCCAGTAATATGATCATGGCATCGAGTGCTATTAATAGCAGCACAGTGGTGAGCGGAATGGTAAGCAGTGGTGCAAAAGCGGCATTGGAAAGCCGCATTAATAAAATTAGTTGTGGGATGATGATAGGAAAACCAAGTACGGCCATGATGGCCGCATTTTGCTGTGCTTTCGCCGCAATGGCCGCAAGAAAACTAAAAACAAGGCTCAGGCTCCATCCGCCAAGTAATACGAGACCAATGAACTGTCCTGCCTTTTCCATAGGATTACCCAGAAAAAGAGTAAAGAGCAGCAGGCTCAGCAGGCTCATCACAAGCATTAACAAAGAATTGAAAAGAAGTTTGGCTATAACAAATGCCACCGGGCTTGCAATGGAATAAAAGTAAAGCATCCGGCCCCGGTTCTCCTGTAAAAAACTCTTGGCTACGGCGTTGATACAAATAAACAGCTGAATCACCCAGAACAGGCCGTTCCAAACCTTGCTTTCAGGCTCTTCAATAGCCATGAATAATACGAAAATAGTAGCGCCAATATATAACAGGATGCCATAAAAACTGTATTGCTGTCTTATTTCCAGCAGCAGATCTTTTTTGAACAGTGTTAGTATATGGCGAAAGGAGCTGATAAAATTATTTGGTAGCAAAAATACTACTTACCAGTAGCTTCTGTCTTAGTTTATTGTTCTAATTTGCCAAAAAAAGTAAATGAAGAATATGAAATTTTTTATGATCGCTGTTGCCGTTGCGGGTTTCAGCGTTATTGCAGGCTTGCAATCCTGCCAGTCTACCAAGTCTGCCACTACTTCCAAAATGCTGAAGTTTAATTTTGAGAAAGGCAAAGGGTATGATTATGAGATGGATATTAATATGGACCAGGAAATAATGGGTACACCGACTAAAATCGGGATGACTACTTATTATTCTATGGATGTAAAAGAAGATGACGGCAACATAAAAACGGTGCAAACAAAGTATGACCGCTTTAAAATGAATATGGATATGATGGGGATGAAAATTGATGTGGATACGGATGAGCCGGTAGAGATGAAAGGGGAGACAAAGGATCCTTTTGAAATGGTAAACCGCCTGTTCAGCGCTATCAAAGGGCAGCAGTTTTCGATGAAAATAAATGCAGAAGGAAAAGTGCTGGAAGTAAATGGATTTAAAGAAATGGCCGAGTCGATCATTTCATCAATGGGACTGGATGCTGAAGAAGAAGCTGAAGCAAGGCAAAAAATGAAATCACAGTTTGATCAGCAATTCAATGATAAAACGATCAGAGAGCAGTTTGAAAGGGTATTGTATATTTTTCCTAATAAGGAAGTAAAAGTGGGGGATAGCTGGGAAAAAACAAC
>CAZTKV010000045.1:4006-5336 GCA_964614285.1 uncultured Chitinophaga sp.
TTTCTATTTATCATGATAACATTTTCTGCAGCGGGGTTCGTACACATCTGTTGCACCAAGCATCACCTGGTCTTCATTAGGAATTTTACGATAAGAGTAATTGGCAATACTTCCGCAGCGCATACATATTGCATGCAGCTTGGTCACATAATCAGCTTTGGCCATAATATAGGGCATTTGCCCAAAGGGATTTCCAAGATAATCCATATCAAGCCCGGCTACAATAACCCGGATGCCACGAAAAGCCAGTTCATCACATACATTGGCAATCTCCGCATCAAAGAACTGTGCTTCATCAATACCAATAACATCCACATCGCCGGCCATCAGCAGTATTTTCTGAGAGTTGTCAATGGGAGTGGATTGAATAGCGTTGGTGTCATGTGAAACGATCTTTACTTCATCATATCGTACATCAATGGCAGGTTTGAATATCTCCACCTTTTGGTTGGCAATCTTCACTCTTTTCAGGCGGCGGATCAGTTCTTCTGTTTTACCGCTGAACATAGACCCGCATATCACTTCTATGCTACCCCGGCGTTCCCCGCTTGTATTTGGCTCAATAAACATTGTTAAGATTTATTATGACTGTTGGGTGATTGATTTTATTGGCAAACTGTTTGTAACTTTAAAGGGTCTCAATTTTTGCTGGCGCCAAATATAAATGAATGGAACGAATAGAATCCCTTATCAATAAATTAAAGGAACAATTTGAACACAAAGCCGATCCATCCCTACTGCTCGGCACGGTTCAGTTGTTGCAATTTGAATTAACAAAGGTAAAATCCGCTGCTCCCCAGGGTTTGGGTACGGCCAAAGTGGCCGTAGTATTGCCTGCTTCAGCAAGTACTGTGAGTACAATAGTTGAAGTTCCCGCTTCCACCCCCTATGAAAAATATGCTCCCCGCCCTGTAGAAAAGCAAACAACACAAGAGGTAAAAGAGGTTAGAGAGACCAGGGAGGTCAGGGAGACAGTATTAGTGGATAAAGGCTCGGTATCGGTGGTACAGAAGAATGGTCAGCTGGATATGGTATTTGACCCGATGACAGAGATACCCACCTTATCTCACCAGGTAAAAGAAAAAGAAGTAAATGATGCTACCGGTCAGGGAGAATCATTAAATGACAAACTAAAGCAGGGCAAAACTGAATTGATGGAAGTGCTGAAAGAAGCACCGGTGAAAGATCTCCGGAAGGCGGTTGGTATTAACGATCGTTTTTTATTCATCAACGAACTTTTCAGGGGTGATGAAAATATGTATGAGAGAAGTATTAAGACGATCAATAATTTTAATATTTATGCAGAAGCTGAATACTGGATCAGCCGGGA
>CAZTKV010000045.1:5436-14276 GCA_964614285.1 uncultured Chitinophaga sp.
GTTTTTAAACCGCCGCCAACATACGTAAGCCAGCTATATTTATATAAACGGGAGAGTGTACCAACATTATCAATGATCAGCACTTTAGAAGAAGGTACTGAATTATAAAGTGAAGAGAACCTTATCGCTGATGGGAATAACCGACTGAGATCTTCCAGATGATTTTCACTTATTTCATGCGGGGCAATAATAAGGCTTAGTGAAGGATCATTCATTGCCGAAAAGGCGTTATGTAACACTTCTTCATCTTCGGGCCAGGTACTGCCGGCAATAATCGCTTTATTACTTCCGATAAATTCACTGATACCGGGTATGGGTTCAAATTTTTCTGCGATTTCAATTACCCTGTCAAAACGGGTGTCGCCTGAAACAGTACAAATATGTGACAGGCCGATGCTATTCATCAGCTCTTTTGATTCTTTGGTTTGAACAAAGATCTGATCAAATCTTGACAGCATCTTTCGTAGTATTCCCCCATACCACTTAAAGAAAGGCATATCTTTTCTGAATAATGCGGACACCAGCAGCAGGGGGATTTTCCTGTATTTTATCTTTTTAAGATAGTAGTGCCATAATTCATATTTTATAAAAATTACCAGTGAAGGATGCACTATTTCAAGAAACCGCCTGGCATTTTTGGGACCATCCATAGGTAAGTAAAATACCCAATCAACACCTTGATAATTCTTTTGTATTTCATACCCGGAAGGAGAGAAAAAAGTAAGGAGGATTTTGTAAGCCGGGTATTGACGTTTAATTTTTTCAAGCAAAGGTCTTCCTTGTTCGAATTCTCCCAGGGAAGCACAGTGCATCCAGATTGTTTTTTCATCAACCGGAATAGCTTGTTCAAGCCTGCTGAAAATATTTTTCCTCCCCTTCACCCATTTATTAGCCTTTTGATTGGAGAGGGAGGCTATATGTACACCAGCCTGGAACAGCCAAAGAAATATATTATAAAAAAAGATAGCCAAACCGTTGTAATTGAATTGGTAACAAAAGTAAGGGCAATAGTGCAAACTAGCCTTATTTTACTATTTTTGCGGCACTTTAGCGAACCTAAACCCCATCTATGAGATCAATTCAAATGGTTGATACCCGGACCCAGTATCATAATATTAAAGATGAAGTAGATAAAGCCGTAATCGATGTAATGGAAAGTTCGGCTTTTATTAACGGCAAACCAGTTCACGATTTTGCCCACAATCTGTCATTATACCTGGGTGTAAAACATACTATTCCCTGCGCTAACGGAACGGATGCGTTACAGATCGCTATGATGGCGTTGGGTCTGCAACCCGGGGATGAAGTTATTACTCCATCTTTTACTTATATAGCCACTACAGAAGTAATCGCATTGCTTAAGCTAAAACCTGTATTTGTGGAGGTAGACCCTCAAACTTTTTGTATTGACCCGGTTGCTATTGAAAAAGCAATCACTTCTAAAACAAAGGCCATTGTTCCGGTTCACCTCTATGGGCATGCAGCGAAAATGGAAGAGATTATGGCAATTGCCAAAAAACATAACCTGTATGTGATAGAAGATAATGCACAGGCTATCGGATGTGATTATACTTTTACCGATGGTTCAAAAAAGAAAACAGGCACAATTGGTCATATTGGCTGCACTTCCTTCTATCCTTCTAAAAATTTAGGGGCTTTTGGTGATGGTGGCGCCATCTTTACCAATGATGATGAACTGGCCGTGAAGCTAAAAATGACAGCCAATCATGGTCAAAGTAAAAGGTATTATCATGATGTGGTGGGATGCAATAGCAGGCTCGATACTATACAGGCGGTAATCCTGGATATTAAACTAAAACACCTGGATGAGTATATTGTGGCCCGGAGGAAGGTAGCAGATTATTATGATAAGGCTTTTGCAGGAAATAAAAAGATAAAAACACCTTATCGGGCTCCTTATTCGCACCATGTTTTTCATCAGTATACTTTATTATTGGAAGGGGTGGATCGTGACGGACTAAACCAGTTTCTGGCAGAGCAACAGGTGCCTTCTATGATTTACTACCCGGTACCGGGGCATAAACAAAAAATGTTTGCTCAATTTAACGCTGCTTCGCAGGAAATGCCGGTAACAGACTGGCTTACAGAGAGAGTTATCTCTTTACCAATTCACACAGAAATGGATGAAGAACAATTATTATTTATTACCTCTAAAGTGCTGGAGTATATAAATAAATAAACCATGTATTTACTAATCTATTAAACCTTAATGAAAAATGTACCAGGAACTAATTGACAAAAAAGCAAAACTGGCCGTCATCGGGTTAGGCTATGTAGGGCTTCCGATCGCATTAGAATTTGCACGCAAAATATCTGTTATCGGTTTTGACATCAGTGCAAAGCGGATTGACATGATGAAAAATGGCATCGACCCAAGTAATGAATTGGAAAAAAAAGCTTTTGAGAATTGTGATATAACTTTTACAGATTCATTGGATGTATTGCGGGAAGCAAAATTCTTTATCGTAGCTGTCCCTACTCCCGTTGATGATCATAATGTTCCCGACCTTACACCGGTACAAAGGGCTTCTGAAACAGTAGGAAAGGTTGTTAAAAAGGGAGATTATGTTGTTTTTGAATCAACTGTTTATCCCGGATGTACAGAGGAAGATTGCTTACCTATCATTGAAAAATTATCTGGTTTAAAGAATGTTACTGATTTTAAGCTGGGTTATTCACCTGAGCGGATCAATCCGGGAGATAAAAATCATACCCTGGCGACGATTGTAAAAGTTGTGTCGGGTTGTGATGCTGAATCGCTGGGCGAAATAGCAAAAACATATGAGTTAGTGGTAAAAGCCGGAGTACACCGGGCCTCATCAATCAAAGTGGCCGAAGCTGCCAAGATCATTGAGAATACACAAAGGGATCTCAACATTGCCTTGATGAATGAACTGTCGCTGATCTTCGACAGAATGAATATCAATACCTATGAAGTATTGGAAGCAGCAGGCACAAAATGGAATTTTCTAAAATTTCAACCCGGCCTGGTAGGAGGTCATTGTATCGGTGTGGATCCTTATTATCTTACGTATAAGGCAAAAGAACTGGGCTATCATTCAGAAGTGATATTATCAGGAAGAAGCATCAATGATAATATGGGGAAATATGTAGCTAAAAAAGTAATCCAGCATATTATCAGGAATAGCGGTGATGTTAAATCAGCGAAAGTACTTATCAAGGGTGCCACCTTTAAGGAGGATGTTAGTGATATTCGTAATTCCAAAGTCAGTGACGTAGTAAATGCATTAAAGGAGTTTTATGTAAATGTAGATGTTGAAGACCCTCATGCCGATTCAAAAGAACTGGAGCATGAGTATGGATTCGGGCTGGTGAAGGAAATTGCGGACGATTATGATGCCGTGATCATTCCGGTGCCGCATAAACAATATAAAGATCTTGATGAGAATTATTTCGCCGGCATAACCAAACCTCATGCTATGGTGGCCGACCTGAAAGGTATTTACCGCAATAAAATTACTAACAGAACCTACTGGAGCTTGTAATATGCCATTCATTAAAACAGACTTTCCCGGACTTTTTGTGTATGAGCCTGCAGTGTTTGAAGATAGTCGTGGTTATTTCTTTGAATCCTATAGTGAGAAAACTTTTCAGCAACAGGGAATTAATATTCACTGGGTGCAGGATAACCAGTCATCATCATGCTACGGAGTGATCAGGGGATTACATTACCAGCTTCCACCGCATGACCAGACCAAACTGGTAAGGGCTCTCAGGGGGAAGATACTGGATGTAGTGGTGGATATCCGTAAAGGATCGCCGACCTATGGAAAAAGTTTTAGCAAGGTATTGTCTGCTAAAAATAAGAGACAGTTGCTGATTCCCAAAGGGTTTGCACATGGGTTTTCTGTGTTAAGTAAGAGGGCAGAAGTATTATATAAGTGCGATGGTTTTTATAATAAGGAAAGTGAAGGCGGTATTATCTATAATGACCCGGAGTTGAGTATTGACTGGAAAATACCGGCAGAAGAAGCTATTGTTTCTGATAAGGATAAGGTATTGCCCACACTGGCAGATTGTAGAAATAGTTTTGTATTCGCCGGCTGATGACAATGAAACCAAAAATACTTGTTACAGGTTCCAATGGACAATTAGGCAAAGAGCTTAAACAACTGGAAGCTTCTTTTCCCCGGTTTGATTTTATTTTTTTATCAAGGGAAGATCTGCCTATTCATCATTTCGAGCTGGTACGCAATTTTTTTAAAGGATATCATCCTCAATACCTGATTAACTGTGCTGCCTATACCGCTGTTGATAAAGCCGAATCGGAAAAAGAGCTGGCTTTCCAGGTGAATGCAGAAGCGGTAGGAGTCCTGGCCGCTGTTTGTAAGGAATACCAAACCCGGTTCATTCATATTTCCACTGATTATGTATTTGATGGTACCGCTACCACACCCTATACAGAAGATTCACCGGTAAACCCGCAATCAGTATATGGTGCTTCCAAATTGAACGGAGAGAAAGAAGCCTTGCAATTCAACCCGGAGGCTGTCATCATCCGCACTTCATGGGTGTACTCTGAATTTGGAAAAAATTTTGTGAAGACTATGCTCAAATTGATGAGCGAAAAGGAAGAATTAAATGTAGTGAGTGACCAGGTAGGTTCTCCCACATATGCTGCCGACCTCGCTGATGCTATCCTCCAGATTATCTCATCAGGTAAATGGCATCCGGGGATATATCATTACAGCAATGAGGGGGTTATTAGCTGGTATGATTTTGCTGTGGCAATAAAGGAATTGTCCGGCAGTAACTGTTCAGTAAAACCTATTCCAACTTCCCGGTATCCAACACCGGCTAAAAGACCAGCGTATTCAGTATTAGATAAAACAAAAATCAAGGCAGTCTTTGGCCTTCGCCTGAAAGACTGGAAATCAAGCCTTGCAACCTGTATTTCCCTCATAAAATGACAAAACCCCGCCGTTAAGCGGGGCTTCGTTGACCCATAAGGATTCGAACCTTAACAGACAGAACCAAAATCTGTAGTGCTACCATTACACCATGGGTCAATCCTGTTCCAATTTTTCAATTGGAGTGCAAAAATAGGGCTATATGCCTTTTCTCCCAAATGGTTTTTGAAAGAAATTATATCGTTTGTGGCGTTTTAGCTCCCTCCTTTTCTTCTCTCACTTTTAGCTCTTTAATCTTATCTAATGCCCTTGCCACCACATCGCACATAATAGTGTAGAGGGCACCGGGTTTATGATTTTCATATATATGATCCAGGGCCTGGTCCTCGTTAGGAATAGTCAGTACGGGTATTGAAGGATTTACTTTATTGATACCTTCTTTCAGCAAATCAATGATTTCATCTGCAGTTCTTCCCCGGAGGTTCTTATCGCACCGGATAATGATCTCATCAAAATAAGTAGCCGAAATTTCCCCCAGTTCACGGATATCTTCATCCCGGCGGTCACCGGTACCGCTAATAACTCCAATTTTCGCCGGGTAGTCCAGTTTGCTGACAAAATCACAAAGCAGCTTTAAGCCATGCGGGTTATGTGCAAAATCTGCCAGCATGGTAAAGTTTTTGAAATGGAAAAAATTCAGGCGACCCGGTGTCAGGCTCTCACTCGGAATAAATGTTTGCAACCCGATGCGTATGTCATCAATGGTAATATCACGGAACAAATAAGCAGAGAGAACAGCCGGTAAACAGTTGTTGATATTGTGCACGGCTTTTGCTTCATAAGTCAGAGGAATGTCCCTGGCCGGCAGTACTCTTATCTTCCAGTTCCCTTTCATAATGGTGACATAACCATTTTCATACACACAGGCAAGACCATTATCATTGCAATGTTGTTTTATTCTTGGATTGGTTTCGTCCATACTGAATAAGGCGATATTACATTTCAGGTCATGTTTCATTTTGTATACGAGATCATCATCTGCATTCAGTACTGCATACCCGTGTGGAAATACAGTTTCCGGAACCACGGCTTTTACTTTCGCCATTGCTTCCACACTATTGATACCACCCAAACCAATATGATCTGCAGCCACATTGGTCACTACCGCTACTTCACAATTTTGAAAAGCCAGCCCTGCTTTTAAAATACCGCCTCTTGCACATTCCAGTACTGCAAAATCAACAGTCGGATCTTTGAGTACAAAGGCTGATGAAATGGGGCCAGTACAATCCCCTTTCATCATCAGTTGATTCTGGATGTACACACCATCAGAAGTGGTATATCCCACTTTTTTGCCTGCACTTTTGGCTATATGTGCTGTCAGTCTTGTAGTGGTTGTTTTTCCGTTTGTTCCTGTAATAGCAATGATGGGAATTCTTCCTGCACTGCCTTTTGGAAACAGCATATCAACAACAGGTTCAGCCACATTCCGGGGTAAACCTTCAGCCGGTTCTATATGCATACGGAAACCGGGTGCTGCATTTACTTCAAGGATGGCTCCCCCGTTTTCGGCAACAGGAGTTCTTAAATCTGTTGCCATCACATCAATACCGCATATGTCAAGTCCGATGATTTTAGCAATACGTTCAAACATGAAAATATTCGCCGGGTGTACCTCATCTGTCACATCTGTCGAAGTGCCGCCAGTAGAAAGATTAGCAGTAGGTTTTAATAAAACTCTTTCCCCCTTTGCAGGAATATGTTCCAATGTAATATTGACATCATCCAGCATCTTTTGAGTAAACTGGTCAACGGTGATTTGTGTCAGTACTTTCTCATGCCCATAACCGCGACGGGGATCTTTATTGGTCTCATCAATCAGCCATTGAATAGTATGTATGCCATCACCAACTACAGAAGCTGGTGTACGTAAGGCTGCGCAGATGAATTTATAATTGATCACCAAACAGCGGAAATCGTAACCGGTAATGAATCGTTCAACGATCACACTGCGGCTGTAAACTTTGGCTGCTTCAAATGCTTTGATGGCCTGTTCCCTGTTGGTGATATTGGTGGTATTGCCCTTACCATGATTGCCATCTATAGGTTTTATCACCAATGGATAGCCAAATCTCTCTATTGCTTCATCCAGTCCGGCTTCTGTTCTTATCACTGTTCCCCTGGGTACAGGAATTTCAGCTGCTTCCAGTAAGGCCTTTGTTTCTTCTTTGTCGCAAGCAATATCAACTGCAATATTACCGGTGGTGGATGCAATAGTGGCTCTTATTCTTTTTTGATTTACTCCATAACCGAGCTGCACCAGACTTTGTTTATTCAGTCTTATGTAAGGGATTCCTCTTTTGGCTGCTTCATCTACTATACAACCAGTGGAAGGGCCAAGTCTTGTGTCTTCCCTGATCTCCCGCATTTTTTGAATATCTTCCGACAGATCATATACTGTTCCATCAATCAATGCCTGTGCAATTCTTACGGCCGCTTTCGCCGCATATACACCGGCATCTTCTTCCATATAACTGAACACAACGTAATAAACACCTTCTTTTTCTCCTTCAGGAGTTCTTGTTCTTCCAAAACCAGTATCCATTCCGGCCAGTGTCTGAATCTCCAAAGCTATATGCTCCACCACATGACCCATCCAGGTGCCTTCATCCACCCGTTGAAAAAAACCACCCGGTTCACCCACACTGCAGCGATGTTCATATAAAGAAGGAAGTAATTGTTCCAACCGTTCCCTGAATCCCGGAATCTTATTCGTTGGCATATTCTCTTTCTCTTCCAGGTCCAGTTTCATTTGAATAAGTTTAGTGCGGCGCACACTCCAGTAATTGGGGCCTTTCAGCACTTTGATCTCAAGTATTTTCATATATGAAAAGTTGAAACCTGCCTACCGGCAGGCAGGTTGGAAGATAGTTTTTTTTATGTATGTAGCCAACACCTTTACTACAAACATCTATAGTTGAGTTAGCTTCTTTCTTTTCAGTACATTTAGGAGGATAAATCAATTATTATGTCAGCTACAAACCGCCGCCGTTTCTTGCGCAAAGCAGGATTATTTTCAGCAACTGCTTTATTCTCATCTCTTACACAACCCGCATGGAGCCGCAACCTTGAAAGTGCTTTGCGGGATGCGGAAGGAGTAGCTCCGGATGACCTGGCATCAGAAGAAGACTTCTGGTATTATATACAACAATCATTCACTGTTTCACCTTCGTTGATCAATTTAAATAATGGGGGTGTTTCACCCGCACCCAAAACAGTGCAGGATGCGATGAAACGGTATTATGACCTCTGCAATGAAGCACCGAGCTATTATATGTGGCGAACATTAGACCAGGGGCGGGAACCATTGAGAAAAAACCTGGCGAAGCTGGCAGGCTGTTCCCCGGAAGAAATTGCCATTAACAGAAACTCCTCCGAGGGATTGGAAACAATCATTTTTGGATTGCAGTTAAAAGCCGGTGATGAAGTGGTGGCGGCCAAACAGGATTATCCCAATATGATCAATGCCTATAAGCAAAGGGAGCTTCGTGACGGAATAAAAGTGATATGGATAAACCTTGATTTACCAAGTGAAGATGAAAATTATCTGGTACAACAATATGTAAATGCCTTTTCTGCTAAAACTAAGGTGGTACATATAACTCATATTATCAACTGGAACGGGCAGATATTACCAGTGAAGAAGATCGCAACGGAAGCACATAAAAGAGGAATTGAAGTGGTGGTGGATGGTGCTCACAGTTTTGCTCATTTTGATTTTAACATACCAGACCTGGATGCAGATTACTTTGCTGCCAGTTTACACAAATGGTTATATGCACCAATCGGAAGCGGTATGCTGTATATAAAGAAGGATAAGATCAAAAACCTGTACCCGATGTTTGCAGTGGATAACCCGCTGAAGGATGATATCCGCAAGTTTGAAGC
>CAZTKV010000045.1:14376-18281 GCA_964614285.1 uncultured Chitinophaga sp.
AGGGTGACGCCGAATGTGTATACAACCACTAAGAATTTAGATGTGTTGGTGGAAGGGATTATGCAATTTGCCAAAAGCTGAATCTTATCCTGAAAATTTTATGCGGAAGATTATACTGCTTGTTTTCATGATTCTTACTGCTCTACTTTCTCGTTCTCAGATAACGGATATTGCTTCTTTGTTAAAAGCGAAAGAGGTGAAAACTGATTATTATGAGATGACTGAAGCCGGTAGCTGGGTACTGTACCTGCCAATGGAGTTTGGGAAATCCACTTTTTCATATAACCAGGAAGGAGCTATTCAAAAACTGAAAGAAGCTGATATTGCCAGGATTGACCTGGTATATTCTGATTATCCTGCAGGCCAGGACTTTTCCCTGCTGAACAAAAAAAGACTGGAGAGCTTGAAAAAAGTTTTACCAAAGCTGTTTACCAAACCAGGAATAGAATTCAGAAAAATTCGTCAGACCATTGCCAAAACCCGGAAAACTGCAGAAACACTGCAGCATGGATTCTTTATTTATTTCAGACCAAAACCAACAAAAGAAGAATCAAAAAAAGAAATTGAAAAATTGAAGGAATCTCTCAGGACCGGAGCTAAAGTCGCCGATGTTTCAAAAGATGAAACGGCTGTGGATTCAGTATTTAATAACTGGTGCGGTACTACAATTGTAGTGGTTGATACTACTGGGGGATACACAATTTGGGGTGATACGCTGACACGGAAATTGAGTTGGGATTCTAATTGGGTAATTAAGAAATTGGCATTGAACGAATATTTGAAAAGCGGATTGATACCGGAAATTCAATTGAAAGATTATGAAGGGTGGGACTCTGTTTATCATATTGAGTATAAGGGAGATTGTCCTGATTACTCTGCCGATTATTTTTTGTATCAATTGGCTGATACTACTGTAAGCAGTGTATTCAACAGGCATAAATGGAACAAAGCAATGGTCATTGCCGATGTTACAGGTAGTATGTATCCTTATACTAGTCAGCTGCTTCAATGGCTTAAGCTAACCATGACAGATAAGACCAAAAGGTATTTTCTTTTTTTCAATGACGGTGATAGTAAGGGGGATGAAGACAAGATAATTGGAAAAACAGGGGGTATATACACTGTTTTTTCTGATAGCTATGATGAAGTGGAGAAAACAATAGTAAAGGCCATGACAAATGGCGGAGGTGGGGATGCGCCGGAAAATAATATCGAGGCTTTGTTAGAGGCGGAGAAGTTATGTGAAAAGTGTGATTCGGTAGTAATGATCGTTGATAACTGGGCTCCAGTGAAAGATATATCCTTATTGCTGAAGTCAAAGAAACCTGTAAAGGTAGTTGTATGCGGAGTAATGGACAGGATTAACAAGGATTATCTTAAACTGGTGAGAGATTCAAAGGGATCATTACATTTGATAGAAGAGGATATCTATACTTTATCTGAAATAAAAGAGGGTGAAGTGATCAAAATCCGGGGAATAAATTATACACTGATAAAAGGGGAATTCATTGCTTCAGGCAGTCTTTCACTGTAGAACTTTTGTTCTGAACCTTTCTTTTGTTGAAAGGAGTTAAATTACAGGATTAACAGACTGGCTTAATAGTGTCCATTCCACAAACTAACCGCAAAATCAACTTGCTTCAGGCTACCTCTATCAACATGATAGATATGGTGGGTATTGGCCCCTTTGTGGTAATGCCTTTTGTGGTGGCACAGTTCAATAATGGTTTGTTTATTTGGGCATGGATATTTGGAGCATTTACAGCATTTATGGATGCAATGATATGGAGTGAACTGGGTGCAAAATATCCTTTAGCCGGGGGCACTTACAATTTTCACCGTATAGCCTTTGGAGAAAAAGGCGGCAGATTAATGAGTTTTTTATTTGTCTGGCAAACCTCTATCCAGGCTCCGCTGGTTGTTGCCTCTGCTTCTATTGGTTTTGCACAATACCTTACTTATATAGTTCCGTTGGAGTTGTGGCAGCAAAAAATCGTTTCAGGCAGCCTTGTTATCCTTGTTTTTATTTTATTATACCGGAAAATAGAAACCATCGGAAAGATTTCTGTTATAATGGGTTCTATTGTAGTGCTGACTATCCTCTGGATTATCATCAGTGGATTATTGAATCAACAACACCCGGTTAAATTCATCCCGACAGGTAATGAGTCATTTTTTACCTATGCTTTCTGGGCAGCAGTGGGCCAGGCTTCTGTAAAAACAGTGTATGCTTATCTTGGGTATTATAATGTTTGTCATCTCGGAGGAGAGATAAAGAATCCAGGTAAAAATATTCCGCGAAGTATTTTTATTTCTGTTTTTGGTATTGCCACTTTGTATTTATTAATGAATATAAGTGTGATGGGGGTGATGCCATGGGAATCGGTTAAGGCAGATGATAAGTACCTGGTGAGTTCTTTTATGCAGCAGTTGTATGGAACTAAGGCAGGTATTATTGTTACAATTTTAATTCTCTGTATCGCATTTTCTTCATTGTTTGCTGTGGTGCTGGGTTATTCAAGGGTGCCTTATGCAGCCGCAGTGGACGGGAATTTCTTTAAACCATTTGCCAGGTTACATCCTGTAAAGAACTTTCCTTATGTATCACTGCTTGTATTATGTGCATCAGGTTTTGTTTTTAGTTTGTTGTTCAAACTGTCAGATGTTATCAGCTCTATACTGGCTATGCGGATTGTGATACAATTTATCGGGCAGTCAGCCGGAGTTTCGCTGCTCAGGAAACGATTTGGATCAAAAGACCTTCCTTTCAAAATGTGGTTATTTCCGATACCTGTCATCCTCTCCATTGCGATCTGGTTGTTTTTATTTTTCTCTACAGGGTGGTTTGCCTTGTGGGGCAGTTTAATTGCGGTGATCGGCGCTGGAGTTTATTTTTTAACCAGCCGGTTCAAAGGGACAGAGTAACAAATATTTTCCACATATCCACAAACGAAATCGTTCTTTTCTGCGTTAATTTATTTTTCTGTTACATTTGTTTTAATCAAACCCCAATGAATGAGTAATCCGAAGGGAAAACTGATAGCAATAGGCGGAGCTGAACATAAAGGCACTGAATTAGAAGCGGACGGCTTTCATCGAAATAATCTTAATTTTTTTGAACTCGGCATCCTTCGCCGGGTGGTGGAAGAAGCAGGTGGCGTCAATGCCAGGATTGAAGTTATTACCACTGCTTCTATGATTCCTTATGAAGTAGGTGAGAATTATTTGAATGCTTTTGGTAAAATAGGGTGCACCAATATAGGCCTTTTACATATCCGCACCCGGCAGGATGCGATGAATGATGAATATGTGGAACGCATCCGTCACTGTGATGCTGTGATGTTCAGCGGAGGTAATCAACTTCGGCTTAGCGCTACCGATGGAGGAACAGAATTTCTTACCATCCTGAAGAAACGCTATAAGGAGGATGAAAATTTTCTGATTGCAGGTACTTCGGCAGGTGCTATGGCCATGAGCAACACAATGATCTATGAAGGTAATGCCACAAGAGCACACCTGAAAGGAGAAGTAAAAATCACTACCGGCCTTGGCTTTATGAATAATATCATTATCGATTCACATTTTGAAAAGAGAGGCCGTTTTGGAAGATTGGCACAAGCCGTGGCAGCGAACCCGGGTTGTATCGGAGTTGGGTTAGGTGAAGACACAGGCATGCTGATCACAGAGGGTAATAAAATGGAAGCTATCGGCAGTGGTCTGGTTATCATTATTGACGGTCATGATATACTTCATTCTAATATTGCAGACATACCTGATGGGAACCCGATCAGCATTGAAAACCTGAAAGTGCATTTTTGTGAGAAAGGAAATGGTTACCTGATAAAAGAAAGAAAATACCTGCCCGAGGCCAGTGATGGTTCAGTGATAAAGAAGCAGGTGGATGT
>CAZTKV010000046.1:0-15457 GCA_964614285.1 uncultured Chitinophaga sp.
TTCACCCGGTATTACATAAAACAGTAGCTGAATTGCTGGATGAATGTAAAGATGAGCTGGAAGTAAGAAAGTATTCCTGATTTTTTCCACAATTTTTTGTCGCATACTTTTGCGCCATTGCATTTGGATTATTTTGCAACCTGCAAATGCTTATTGACTTTTGACTACATGAACTATCATTTCATCACCATAGAAGGAAATATTGGCGCCGGGAAAACCACGCTGGCTCATTTGCTCAGCAAGCATTATAATGCCCGGCTGATACTGGAAGAATTTGCCGACAACCCTTTTTTACCCAAATTCTATGAGAATCCCAAGCAATATGCCTTCCCGGTAGAGCTGTTTTTTATGGCAGAACGATATAAACAGTTGAAAGAACTGATACAGCAAAAAGACCTCTTCCAGAGTGTGACCATCTCCGATTATCTTTTTACCAAATGCCTGTTGTTCTCAAAAGTTACCCTGCCGGATGATGAGTTCAGGCTTTACCAGCGGCTGTTTGAGATCATCCATCAGCAACTGGTACAACCAGATATCCTGATCTATCTCCATGCACCTGTTTCCAAACTACAGTCAAACATCAAGAAGCGTAACCGTTCATACGAACAAAATATCCCCGATGATTATTTATTTAATCTCCAGGAAACATATACCCACTATATCAAACAACACAATGTAAAAACATTATTCGTTGATACCAGTAATGCCGATTTTTTAGGCAATGAAAAACATTTGCAGGCCATCTATGATGCACTGGAAAAAGAGTATGATAATGGTCAGCACTACATTACACTGCCCTGAAATTTCACTGTATCTTTGAAAAGATGTCACCTCTGCTACAGGCTAAAAGCCTGCAACCCTTACAACACCAGGAATTCCGCTACTTCATTGTTGCCCGATTCTTTTTGATCATGGCGCTGCGAATGCTCGGCACGGTAGCTGCCTATAAATTATTTAAACTCACTCAAAGTTCTTTCTCTATTGGTCTCGCCGGCTTATCAGAATTTGTCCCGGTATTTTTGCTGGCCCTGTATGCCGGTCATGTCATTGATAAATCAGATAAAAGGACGCTGTTGCTGAAAGGGATACTAACGTATTCTCTTTGTGTCATGGCACTCATTGTTATTACTTCCCCCTGGTTTGAGAGCAATGTAAAAACAAAATCGCCACAGTTATTTTTTTACGGGGTGATATTTTGTACAGGTGCTATCCGTGCATTTACCGGTCCTGCCACAAATGCTATCCTGGCACAACTGGTTCCCAGGGATATTCTTCATTTTGCCGCCAATATCAGTTCATCCACCTGGCTGGCTGCTTCTATTACCGGGCATGCATCTGCTGGTTTCTTTATCGCCTGGTTTGGAGTACATGTAACCTTTTATATTATTCTTGGTTATGTTTTCATTGCTGCCATATTAATATCACTGATCAAAAGAAAACCGGTGGTGAATACGCAAAAGGATATCAAAGCATGGGATAGTGTAAAAGAAGGATTGCAGTTTGTTTTTAATAACAAGATCATGCTCGGAGCTATCTCACTCGATCTTTTTGCAGTATTGTTTGGAGGAGCAGTAGCGCTGGTGCCGGAATTTGCTGATAAAATTTTGCAAGTAGGCCCTATTGGTTTTGGCTGGCTGAATGCTGCCATGGATATTGGTTCCGTTATCATGATCGTAGCACTGACCATAAAACCCATGAAGAAAAAACAGGGCTACCGGCTGATGTATGCAGTTGCAGGTTTCGGCATTTGTATTATTGTATTTGGATTATCCACCTGGTACTGGCTCTCTTTCCTGGCTCTTGTTTTTGCGGGCATGCTAGATGGTATCAGTGTGATTGTAAGAGGAACCATTCTGCAACTTACCACTCCCGATGATAAACGGGGAAGAGTATCGAGTGTAAACTCCATGTTCATCAACAGCAGCAATGAACTGGGCCAGTTTGAAAGTGGTTTTATGGCAAGAGCATTAGGTACAGTTCCTTCGGTAGTGTTTGGAGGCTGCATGACCTTACTCGTCGTTATCATTACCTGGTTCAAAGCCCCGGGATTGCGGAAGTTTGAGTATTGATGTAGGGCAGGCCGGAAATAGTAATTTATTGTCTAAATTCACTATCCCGTTTTAACTTAAAAAATTACTATGAAACTGATCCTCTCCTGTTTATTGCTGGCTGTGTTCACCACTTCAGCATATTCCCAAAAGGCAATTAAACCCAAAACAACCGGGGAAGTGGTCGAAGCGCTTTGTCATACCTGGACTGCTACAGCATTGCAAAGCGCAGGCATGAAATTGCCGTTACCATTAAAGACCGAGATCCTGCAGCTTACCGTGAAGGATGACGGGACATTTGTGCGTATTAACAAAGAGGGGGAGACAAGCGGTAAATGGACCTACCATCCCAAGGTCATGCTCCTGTTGCTCGAGGATAATTCCGGAGGCAAAACTTTCATGGTGGAATATATTCCAGGGACGCAGGAATTAAAATATAAATACGACCCAAAGCCCCCTTTCGATTATGTTATATTGAAAAAAGCAGAGGCTGCCCAATAAGATATTTGATCCGATTTTTCACCGCATAAAATAATTGTATGCAACGCCGCACATTCATCCGAAACACTGTATTCACTTTTGGCGCACTTACACTGTCCCAGCAAAAGATTCTCTCAGCGTTTGTACAGGAGCCATGGAAGATCACCATGCTGCGCAATGATATTGGCATCTTTGAAGAAAGAGGAGGTACGATTGCCTTCCTGCTTTCCAAAAAAGGAATAGTGGTGGTAGACTCACAGTTTCCTGACCAGAGTAAACACCTGATCGATGACCTGAAAAAGAAAAGTGAAAAGCCATTCAAACTGCTGATCAATACACACCACCATGGCGATCATAGCGGCGGCAATATTGCCTTTAAGGGAATAGTGGAACATGTGCTGGCACATGAAAACTCAAAGATCAACCAGGAAAGATCAGCCAAACAGAATAAAAGCGAAGACAAACAACTCTATCCCGACCAGACCTATACAAACACCTGGTGCCAGAAAGTGGGAAAGGAAAAAATATGCCTGTATCATTTTGGTGCAGGCCATACCAATGGAGACAGCTTTATTCATTTTGAACATGCTAATGTTGTGCATTGCGGCGACCTGTTATTTAACCGCCGCCATCCTTATGTAGACCGCGGCGCCGGTGCCAGCATAAAAAGCTGGATAGAAGTATTAAACAAAGCACTGAATAAGTTTGATAAACAAACCATGTATGTATTTGGCCATGCTGCCACTGGTTATAAAATAACCGGCACTAATGATGATCTGAGAAAATTTCAAGATTACCTGGGCAATGTGCTGACATTTACCGAAGCTGAAATTAAAGCAGGTAAGACCAAAGAAGAATTTTTAAAAGCTACGGCCATACCCGGCAGTGATGAATGGAAAGGCGATGGTATACAGCGGCCGCTGGGGGCGGCATGGGATGAACTGATGATAAAATAACTTTACTTTTCCTGTTTATAGTTGTGCTGATTCTGAAGCAGTACAAAAAACCGCAACAGCAGCAAAAGAAAAAATGACATAAAAAGTAAATATCAATTCAGCAACTATGCTTACAGATATTCATCCTAAATTACCAATGCGGGATAAAACTGCAACAAAGAATTTTTACATAAACAGGTTAGGCTTTCAAGAATTTGGCATTGCTGACTTTGATGGTTACCTGATGCTGCAAAAGGACAATATCCAGGTTCATTTTTTTGAGTTCAAAGCACTTGACCCAAAAGAAAACTATGGACAAGTTTATATCAGAACTAATGACATTGATAAATTTTATCAATCACTGCTTGACAAGGGAACAAGCATACATCCAAACGGGCAATTAGCAATAAAGCCGTGGGGACAAAAGGAATTTTCTTTACTTGACCCGGACAAAAATTTGCTGACTTTTGGACAAAGTTTAGAATGAAATCAGAACAACCCCTCTTCCCAGGCGAGTCTCACAGCATAGCCTGCGAATTGGGCGGACTCGTCGTAAATAAACATTACTCCCTCTCTCCAAGCAATCAATTTCTCAATCACATAATAAATTATCGGGCAGAAAGTAGAATTCTTTAAACCCGGTGGCTTACATCCTCCTCCGTTCAAAAAAGCCGAATCGGCTCCGTCATAAGACAATGATTGTAACAGTAACCCCTATAAGATTTTACCCATTCTCGAAAACCTCCGCCCGAAAATCCGGCGTATATTTGCAGCTTGCAATTTTTTTATAAATTATGGAATACTCCCCTTTCGGGGATGAGGCAATATGAGTAATAAAGGAAAAGTTTTGGTGGCGATGAGTGGCGGTATCGACAGTACCGTAACGGCGTTGATGCTGCATGAGCAGGGCTATGAAGTAGTGGGCATCACCATGAAAACATGGGACTATGCAGCAGCAGGCGGCAGCAAAAAAGAAACCGGCTGCTGTAATCTGGATTCCTTCAATGATGCCCGGCAGGCTGCGGTAGAGCATGGTTTTGCCCATTATATTCTTGATATCCGGGAAGAGTTTGGCGATTTTGTGATCGAGAATTTTGTGGATGAGTACCTGGCAGGCCGCACACCCAATCCCTGTGTGCTTTGCAATACACATATCAAATGGCGGGCTTTATTAAAAAGAGCTGATGCACTGGGCTGCGAGTATATTGCTACCGGGCACTATGCCAAAATAAGACAGCATGATAATGGCCGCTATGTGGTAAGCAAAGCCATTGATGATACCAAAGATCAGAGTTATGTACTGTGGGGTCTGCAACAAGACCTTTTAAGCAGGACCTTATTACCACTGGGCCCTTACCGCAAAACGGAGATCCGGCAAATGGCTTTTGATTATGGCTATCCTGAACTGGCTAAAAAACATGAGAGCTACGAGATCTGCTTTGTACCGGATAATGATTACCGTGGTTTTTTAAAAAGAAGAGTGGAAGGCCTGGAAGAAAGAGTGGCAGGCGGCAATTTCATTGATAAAAAAGGCAATATTCTGGGGCAGCATAAAGGCTATCCTTTCTATACCATCGGCCAACGCAAAGGATTGGATATAGCATTGGGTAAACCAGTGTTTGTAACGAAGATAGACCCGGACAACAATACCGTGATGCTGGGTGATGAAGATGACCTGGAGCAAAATGAAATGGTAGTAGCTAAGCTGAATATGATCAAGTACGAAAGCATTACTCCCGGTAT
The DNA here is from genome assembly GCA_964614285.1 of uncultured Chitinophaga sp. Classification (GTDB taxonomy): domain Bacteria; phylum Bacteroidota; class Bacteroidia; order Chitinophagales; family Chitinophagaceae; genus JJ008. Next base: position 5,207 of record CAZTKV010000046.1, read on the forward strand.
GGAGGCAGTAACCAAGATCCGCTACAAAGACAATGGCAGTTTATCTAACATTTACCCGGAGAATGGAACAATGAAAGTTCGTTTTTACGAAAATGCAAAAGGTATCGCTCCCGGTCAGAGTGCTGTGTTTTATGAGGGGGATGATGTGATTGGAGGCGGGATCATACAGAGAGGCGAACTCGTTTGAAATCAGGCAATAAAGCCTGAAAAAATACGTTTTGAAACGGGGAGATTATGTTTCCCCGCTTTTTGTTTGTAGTTTTAACCGTCAAATTTGTATCCGTAAACGCAGAAAAACCACTTATGAGAATTTTTACATTTTTCCGGTTCAGTTTACTGGCCATTTTCTCGACTACTTTATTTTCCTGTAACGAAAAAGAAGAATTTGCCTCTGAGGCCCTGGCTGATTATATTCCGCTGACGGCCAAAAAATATATTACATACCGTATAGATTCATTGGTGTTCACCAATTTTGGAAGAGATACGGAAATTCATAAATACCAGGTAAAACATTTAATTGATACACTTATCACCGATAATCTTGGCCGTCCCAGTTACAGGGTGTACCGTTTCCTGAGTGACACCACCGGCACACAACCCTGGCAACCTGCCGGTACTTATTTCATTACCCCGCTGGCCGACCAGGTAGAACTGGTTGAAGACAATCTTCGGTTTATTAAAATGCATTTGCCCATCCGTAACGGGTACAGTTGGAAGGGAAATAAATACCTGCCCGCTGATCCTTATGGCCCCGTATTTAATTTCAGCAACGATGACAGTATGGAAGACTGGGATTTTTATTTTGATGGTGATGCGTCTTCTTTCAGTCACCGTGGAATTAATTATATGAATGTGTACACAATTGAACAGGTGGATGAAGCCTTCAACGTACCCATTACCACTCCTTCTGCTTATGCAGCCAAATCAAGATCAGTAGAAAGATATTCAAAGAACATAGGACTGGTATACCGGGAATATGAACTTTGGGAATACCAGCCTAACCCCGGTGGCTCAGGCGGACCCTACAAAACCGGTTTTGGTATTACCATGTGGATGGTGGATCATAACTAAGTGGGCGGTATTGTGTAAATTTGAGTTTGGCTAAAAATGCCGGTATACCATGAAGAAACTTTTACTCCCGTTTATAGTTGCCCTTACTTTTGTTACTGAATCACAGGCACAGTTTACCCGTTATATTGTAAAACTTAAAGACAAGGGAAATAATCCTTTCACTCTTGCTGCACCTGCCAATTATTTGTCACAAAGAGCTATTGATCGTCGTACCCGTTACGGTATTGCCATAGACAGTACCGATCTGCCTGTTACACCTTCTTATGTTGCCCAGATAGGAAATGTGCCAAACGTTACTGTACTAAATGTATCCAAATGGCTGAATGCTGTTTCTATTCAAACATCCGATGCAAATGCCATTACTGCGATTAATGCATTACCTTTTGTAAAAAGTGTTAGCGGTCTGGCTGCCAGAAACACCGGTGATGAACCCGGGCCCGTCAGGAATAAATTTATTATTGAAGAAACTATCACTCCGCTGCCTGCACAAGAAGAGCGAACAGAGAAGCTTACTGGTGATTTTTTCAACTATGGAACAAGTTCTTTTAATGAGATCCACCTGCACAATGGTGAGTTCTTACATAATATTGGATTAAGAGGGCAAGGAATGCTAATTGCTATGCTGGATGGTGGTTTTTTTAATTATACCTCTTTAAAGGCATTTGACAGTGCCAATACCAACAGCCAGATAGTAAGTACCTGGGATTTTGTATCCCGCAATGCTATCGTTACAGACGACCATCCTCATGGTATGCAATGCCTCTCTACTATTGCAGCCAATATACCGGGACAATTTGTAGGTAAAGCTCCAAAAGCAAGTTTTCATTTGTTCAGGACAGAAGATGTGGCAACAGAATACCCGATTGAAGAACACAACTGGGTCTGCGGCGCTGAAAGAGCTGATAGTGCCGGATCAGATATTATCTCTTCATCTCTCGGTTATTATGATTTTGATAATGCTGTATTCAATTATACTTACAGCAATATGGATGGCAATACTACCATGGCCGTTATCGGTGCTGACCTGGCAGCCAAAAAAGGATTGATCGTTTTTAATTCAGCCGGCAATGAAGGAGGTAATGCATGGCATTTCCTTGTTACTCCTTCTGACGGTGATAGTGTGGTAGCTGTGGGTGCTGTAAACACAGCAGGCGCTGTAGGAAATTTTTCCAGCTTTGGTCCTTCTGCTGATGGCCAGGTAAAACCGGATATGGCATCAGTAGGTGTGGCAGCGCTGGTACAAACCAGTAGCAATACAGTTGGCTCTGCTAACGGAACCTCTTTTGCCTGCCCCAATATGGCGGGACTTGGAAGTTGCTTATGGCAGGGCTTTCCTGAGTATAATAATATGAAGATCATCCAGGCTTTAAAAAATGCAGGAAGCAAATTCACTACGCCTGATGACAGGATAGGTTATGGTATTCCGGATATGAGACTGGCATTTACCAACCTGCTGACTGAATATGCTACATCAAGTGCCAGCGCCAATGCGTGCAATGCTACTGTGAACTGGAGCAGTAAAGATGTAGCCGCCATGAAATATGAGATTGAAAGAAAAGCTCCGGGAGAAACAGTTTATTATAAAGTAGGTGATGTAAATCCTCAGGCGGGAACCATACTGGCAAACAGAACTTATGTATTTAGCAATCCGCTGGTAAATGTAAATGCCGGTACGATCTCTTATCGTATCAGGCAAATTGTGGATACAAGTGCTGCAAACTTTACCGCCGTATATATCGACACAGCAGAAGTAGTTATCAGTGCAGGATGTTTTACTACCGGAACCGGCAACCCTGATCCTAATAAAGTACTGGTAATGGTGCAACCAAACCCTGTCATCAGCAGCACAGTTACACTTGTTGTAGAAACTCCTTATGCGGTTCCAAACATGCCGGTTTTGGTATATGATGCCAAAGGTAGCCTGGTTATGCAACTCAAAGACTCAAAACTTAGTGGTAAGAAAACAATTGAATTATCAATTAGCCGATTGTCTGCTGGCAACTACTATATCACTGTTCTTGACGGGCAAAAGAATATCGGAACAACAGAATTAATAAAGCTATAAGGGTTTACGCAGAAGGGAAGCAAACATAGTATCTGCCTTTTTATTATAGCCAGGCAGCAAGCAGGTTTCTGTTTCTGTAAGACCCCATTTTTCCTTAATGTAAGAAACCTGCAGTTCATTCTCCTTTTTGAATACCGAACAGGTAATATATAACAAGTAACCCCCGGGTTTTAGTTGCTTTGTTACTGTATTGATAATTTTATGTTGAAGCAGACTGTACTCTTCTATTTTTACAGGATCGAAATAATATAACTGTTCGGGAGTACGGCTCCACGTTCCACTACCGCTGCAGGGAACATCCGCAATGATCAGATCAAACTGCTGCTGTAAAAAGGGAAGAACGGGTTTGGTTAGATCTGCTACAAAGCTTTTATACTTATTGATACCAGCTTCACTAAAACGTTTTCTCAGATTTGCCAGGATTGACTCCCGCACATCAGAAACGGTAATATCAATATTACCCAGGATATCTTTTACCATGATCGATTTGCCGCCACTGGCTGCACAGCAATCCCATACCGACAACTGATGTTTGACTTCCATTTTACGCAATAACTCTCCCACTTTCTGTGAACTATAATCCTGTATCACCGCCTCTTTATTGATCAATAGTAAGGCATCCACTTTTGAAGCATTGCGTAATGCAAGGCAATCGTCGCCAATAATCTCAAAGATTATATCCTGTTTCTTCAATTTTGATTTAACCGCCTCTTCATGCCCCGGACGCAGACGAAGAAAAAGATCCGGCTGTACAAATAAAGAATAACAGAACTGTTCCTCCTCTATTCCATCACTGAGTTGCCCGGTCCATGGAAATACATCAGTAACCGGGAAAGAAGGTGAAACGATTGCCAGTTTCTTTTGTATTGATAGTCCTGCATTTTCATTCCATTCCGGTTTTAGTTGCTCCAGCAACTCATTGGGGGCCGGCGAACAGATGAACAAACCGGTAATAATTCTTTCCTGGACAGCTATTTCCTCCATAGATTTTCCCAGCCTGAAATAACAATAGCACAAATGAGCTATATATTTCCTGTCTTTCGACCCTGATTTTTTGTGCTGTGAAAAATATTTTTTTAGAAAAAAGGCAAAGGGCTCTGCTCCCCTATATTGATTCAGAATCTCTGTGGCAGCGTTCAGGTATGAAAAGAAACGGCTCATTAACATACAAGATAAAAAAAGCGGCCGGTTAATAGTGGCCGCTGTTCAAATATTGGCTCCAGTATCATTGATAATAGTAAGTCACATTAGTTACAGAAGGACCTGGTGTTCTTGTACTAACTGCTGCACCTGGTTTATTGTTTGCATTATAGGTGTAAGCATTGTTAAGAATAAATCCATTTGACGGCGTGCCTATATCAATAAATTCAACCTTGGTAACATTATTCACAGAGATAAGATCAGGCTTCCCGATCGCATAGGCTTCATTGTCAAAACTGATTGCCGCCGGTTTTGCATCAAATGTGTATTTAATGGTAGAGATCAGGTCTTCCGCCATAGTAGCGGGATCAACAGTGTAAAAATCCTGTTGCGACATATTCCCACCTGCATCGTAAGTGTATTTTACCCGTAAGGAAATTTCATAATCACCGCCCAGCAAGGGTATTTTCTGATACTGCTCGGTCTGGGTTACTCTTCCACCTGCGTTATAAACAATAGCCGTACTATCCCTGACAGCAAATCCCATCAATCCCAGCTCACTAACATAGGAAGTATACCTTGATGAAGCCGTATTATAATTCACATAGGTGGTCACACTATCAATACCCACAATTACAAAATTTGGATTGATCTGTACATAATGGGTAATAATACCTGCTGCATTACGGTAATACCGGGTTTCGTTGGTCACATCAAATCCCTGTGACCTTCCTGTTATCTTCTCATTGATCAGTTTTTGATTACTGTTATAAGTATATACAGTAACGGCAGAATCTGTTCCTTCTTTGGAAACTGTTTTTACCAGCAAGTTTCCGGATGAGCTGCCTCCACCACCGGTTCCCCAGTCAATTTCTTTCTGGCAGGAAATTAAAAACAAGCTTACAGAGGAAAATAGAAGGAATAAAATCCGTTTCATAAAATCAATTATAATTCAAGTAATGTTTTTACAGGGTCCTTTCCTATCAGTAATTGTTCAGGGTTTTCCAACAATTCTTTCACTCTTACCAGGAAACTCACCGATTCACGACCATCTACGATCCGGTGGTCGTAGCTCAATGCGATATACATCATCGGGCGGATAACTACCTGCCCATTAACCGCCATCGGCCTTTCCTGGATCTTATGCATACCTAATATTGCACTCTGCGGAATATTTATAATTGGTGTACTCATCAAAGAACCAAATACACCTCCATTGGTAATTGTAAATGTGCCGCCTGTTAATTCTTCCGTTGTCAGCTTGCTGTCCCTTGCTTTTCCGGCCAGTTCCACCACTTTTCTCTCCACATCAGCCATGCTCATACTCTCCACGTTACGCATTACCGGCACAGTTAATCCTCTTGGAGTACTTACAGCAATACTGATATCTGCATAATCATGATATACCAGCTGATCTCCATCAATGTATGCATTTACGGACGGCCATTCGGCCAGTGCAACCGCACAGGCTTTGGCAAAAAAACTCATGAATCCTAATCCCACACCATGTATCTCTTTGAACTTATCCTTGTACTTGTTTCGAATTTCCATGATGCGACTCATATCCACTTCATTAAAAGTGGTGAGCATGGCCGTGGTGTTCTTAGCTTCCACTAACCTGCGGGAAATGGTTTTTCGCAGGTTACTCATTTTTTCGACCCGCACATTCCGGCTGAATAATGCTGCTCCGTCAAAAGCCTTTTTACCGGGACTTGATAAAGCAGCCAGCACATCATCTTTCAATATCTTTCCCATGGGGCCTGATGCTGTCACTTTTTTTGGATCAACTTTCTTATCAGCAATGATGGCAGAAGCCACAGGACTTGCTTTAATGCCTGCCTCGCCGGCAGGCAGGTCATTTGGTACTGATGTTACCGGTGCTTCGGAAACTACTTTACTAGGGCTCTCCTTTTTATTTTCAGTTTTCTTCTCTTCGGCAACAGATGTGGTACCAACAGGCTTTGCAGCTTTTTCATCAATACTGGCCAACAGGTCGCCTATCTTCAATGAATCACCTTCCAGCGCAGCAGTCTTTAGTATTCCCGCCTGTTCAGCATTCACTTCAAAGGTGGCTTTTTCACTTTCGAGTTCAGCAATCACTTCATCTCTTTCCACATAATCCCCATCTTTTTTATTCCATTTTAACAGCGTGACTTCGCTGATAGATTCGCCGACTGTTGGTACTTTTATTTCAATCATATACTATTATTAATTCAATCAGATACTAAATGCTGTTTCAATGATCTCCGCCTGTTCCTGGAGGTGGATCTTGTTATACCCTGTTGCTGTTGATGCAGAAGGCTGCCGGCCGATCACTCCATAATTCATAGTTGACAGGTTCATTTTCAGAAATGATGCAGCTCCCATATTCAACGGTTCTTCCTGCACCCAGAACCAGGTAGCCTTACTAAATTTTTTATACAACGCTTCCAGTTGCTTATAGGGCAACGGGTAAATCTGCTCCAGTCTTATGATGGCAACGTCTGTTCTGTTCTCCTTTTGCTGCCGCTCAGCCAGGTCAAAATACATTTTTCCGCTGCAGAATAAGACCTTCTTTACTTTCGACGGATCTGCCGCCATATCATCTATCACTTCTTTAAATCCGCCACTGGTGAATTCTTCCACTCTTGAATAAGAACCCACATGCCGGAGATTTGCCTTGGGAGAGAAATTGATCAGTGGTTTGCGGAAGGGCCATGCGTGTTGTCTTCTGAGTGCATGAAAAAGATTGGCAGCAGTAGTGATATTTGTTACCACTATATTCAATTCTGCACATAGTTGTAAAAATCTTTCCAGCCTGGCGCTGCTGTGCTCCGGCCCCTGCCCTTCATAGCCATGTGGCAGCAACATGGTCACTCCGTTCATCCTGTTCCATTTCTGTTCTCCGGCAGCAATGAACTGGTCGATCATAGTTTGTGCTCCGTTAGCAAAATCACCAAACTGTGCCTCCCATAATACCAGCGCATTAGGATTAGCCAGTGCATAGCCATATTCAAATCCCAAAACACCGTATTCACTCAGCAATGAGTTGTAAATCCTGAATTTTCCCTGGGCCCCGGGTATATGCGACAAGCGATTATATGGTTTATCCGTGTTTTCATCTCTCAATACAGCATGACGATGAGAAAAAGTTCCTCGTCTTACATCCTGTCCGCTCATCCGCACATCTTTTCCTTCCAACAGTAAACTTCCATACGCTAACAACTCACCGGTAGCCCAGTCTACTTTTTGCTCTGTATCAAACAATTTCACTTTGTCCTGCAAAATTTTCTCCACTTTACGCAGAGGCTTAAACCCTTCTGGCCAGGTCATTATTGCATTAAAGATCGTTCTGAAATCTTTATCTGCTATGCTTGTAATGGGTGAACTATCAAAGTCATTAACAGTGGCTCTTCTCAATTTTTTCCATTCAAGTTCGGGTGCCTGGTAGTGGTATGGCAGGGGATTTTGCTTCACTTCATCCAGCCGTTCCTGCAAATCAGCCCAGAATTTTTTCTCCATTTCTTTGGCCAGTTCCTGTGCATCGGGTTTACCGTTTTCCAGCAGGTATTTGATATACACTTCTCTTGGATTAGGATGCTTATCAATCAAAGCATATAAATGCGGTTGAGTAAATTTTGGATCATCTCCTTCATTATGCCCGTGTCGCCGATAGCATACCATATCAATGAACACATCACTGTTAAATTCCTGCCTGTAACGGGTAGCTATTTCAGCACACTTAATTACAGCTTCCGGATCATCACCATTCACATGAAATACAGGGGCCTGGATAGCCGCTGCCAGTGAAGTACAATAATCAGAACTTCTGGCATCATCAAAATCAGTAGTAAAGCCGATCTGGTTATTAATCACATAATGGATAGTACCTCCTGTGTAATAGCCTTTCAGGTAACTCATCTGTAAGACCTCATATACAATTCCCTGCCCTGCTACAGAAGCATCGCCATGGATCAGTATAGGCAATATTCTGTCAAACTCACTATGATACATCACATCGGCTTTGGCTCTTGCAAAACCAATCACTACGGGGTTCACTGCTTCCAGGTGTGATGGATTGGGCATCAGTTTCAGATGAATAGTTTTCTCATTCAGTGTCTGCACTTCACTTCCATAACCCATATGATATTTCACATCTCCGCTGCCCATTGTCTGATCCACTTTCGCCGTACCTTCAAACTCACTGAATATTTGTTCATAGGTTTTGCCCATGATATTAGCTAGTATATTCAGTCTTCCCCGGTGTGCCATGCCTATCACCACTTCATGTACCTCATTATCAGCCGCTGTATTGATAATAGCATCCAATGCTGCAATAGTTGTTTCCCCTCCTTCTAATGAAAATCGTTTCTGCCCCACATACTTGGTATGAAGAAACTTTTCAAACATCACCCCCTGGTTGAGTTTTTCCAGTGCCCGTCTTTTTTTATTTAGCGGTAAAGGTTCGAGCATTGTTTTCTCAATCTCATTCGTCAACCAGTCAATTCTTTTCTGATCACTGATGTATTTGAACTCCACTCCCACACTTGATGCATAACATTTCTCAAGATGACTAAGAATATCTTTCAATGAAGCAGTACCCAGGCCTATCAGATTACCGACCTGGAATTCTTTATCCAGGTCTGTCTCTGAGAAACCATAAAAATCTAATTCGATATTAGCACCTCTGTCTTTTCTCTGCCGGATCGGGTTGGTTCTGGCAATCAGGTGGCCTTTGTTCCTGTATCCAAGTATCATCCTGTAAGCCCTTAACTCTTTGAACCAATCAGCCTCAGAACTCACTACGGCATTAGTAGGAGCTGTAGAGGGTATTTTACCGTTAACAGTCGCAGCGGCATTACTAACAGCGAAATCAAAACCTTCAAAAAATTTTTTTAGATCAGGATCAACACTATTCGGATCCTTTACAAAATCACGGTATAGATTTTCAATAAACTCCGGGTGAGAATTAGTGATATAGGAGAAATCCTTCATGAAAAAGAGGTATTAAAATACGGGTGAAAATTGGGTCACAAATATCGCTGAAAAAATGCAAAATCTGGCCTCATAATGAAGGATTTAGAAAGCGGTGCCTTTCGTACCGGTTATCCTTGATTTTCAAGTGCTAAGTATAAAAAGGCCTATAATCGTTATGAGTTGATTTATTTGTCTTTTTTGGTAATAAAAGCCTCCCAAATTTGGTGGATAGCCCTCTCACCCCTACCTTTGCACTCCTTAAAATTGATTATTAATGGCTAATCACAGTGCAACTAAGAAAGATGCCCGCCAGGCTGCAAAACGTCGTGACAGAAATAAATATTACGGAAAAACAACCCGTAATGCCATCCGTGATCTGAAAGCGGCTAAAGGAAAAGAAATGAGCGAAAAATTCCCTGAAGTGGCAAGCATGATCGACAAATTGGCTAAGCGTGGTATTATCCATAAGAATAAAGCAGCCAATCTTAAAAGCAAATTAGCCAAGAAAACTAACGTAGCAGCCAAATAAGCTGTTTTAATAAATTATTTAAAAGGCGTTCCAATACGGAATGCCTTTTTTATTTTTAAGATTCAATCTGTTTTATGCAAAAAATTTTCTTGCCCCTGCTTCTTACAGTATCCACAACTCTCTTCTCTCAGCATATCACTACGAGGTTTGAGCAATCAAAGGGCACCCAAACTCCTGCCTATTTTGAAATAATAGATTGGTGGCAAAAACTGGATACTAAATCCGGGAAAGTAAAAATGCTCACCATGAATATGACAGATGCGGGGTACCCCCTCCACCTGGTTATTGTTGCCAATAATGGTGATTATAATTTCGGGAATATCAGGAAAAATAATAAACGGATCATCCTTATCAACAATGGCATACATCCGGGAGAACCAGATGGAATTGATGCAAGCATGTTATTGGCAAGAGATATAGTGATTGGCAAATACAAGATTCCAGATAACATTGTTCTGGCATTTATACCTGTTTATAATATTGGAGGATG
>CAZTKV010000046.1:15557-18158 GCA_964614285.1 uncultured Chitinophaga sp.
GGAGGAGTGATGGGGGAATACACCAGCAAAGAATTTGAACCAGCACTATATGGCTTAATGAAAGAAAAAGGGTTTGACCTTGTCCCCTATGTAAATGTCTGGGGAGATACCCCTGAAAACGGTTGGCAGGAATACTGGGATAGCCCTAGATATGCCAGTGGTTATGCCGCACTTTGGCATACATTTTCTTTTGTTCCGGAATCTCATATGCTCAAACCATACAATCAAAGGGTAAAAGCAACTTATGCTCTGATGCAGTCATTCATAGAATTTACTGCTAAGAACAGTGAGAAGATTAAACAACTCAGGGAGCAAACAAAACAATATGTAAAAACAGCAACAGATTTCCCAATTAAATGGGCAATCGATAAATCAGTATTCAAAGAAATGCTTTACAAAGGATATGAATCAGGAAAGAGACCAAGTGAAGTATCCGGCTTACCAAGATTATACTATGATAGAAACAACCCGTATGAAAAGACAGTTAGAATCTTTAACCATTTTCCTGCTAAAGAATTTGTAAAAAAACCAAATGCCTATGTTATTCCTCAAGGATGGTGGAAAGTGATAGAACTGCTTAAATTGAACAAAGTACAAATGACTCAATTAAAAAAAGACACCTTGATTGAAGTGGAGTTCTATAAAATTGAAGATTACAAAACAATGCCTCGTCAATATGAAATGCATCATCTAAACAGCGATGTAAAACTTACTACAGCAACCGGCAAATTAAAGTTTAGTAAAGGTGATTGGTATATTCCACTGAACCAGGTTGCCAACAGGTTCCTTATTGAAACCCTGGAACCCCGGGGAGAAGACTCATATTTCGCCTGGAATTATTTTGATGCTATTCTCGGGCAGAAGGAAGGGTATTCTGCCTACGCATTTGAGGATATTGCCGCCGAATATCTGAAAACCAATGTTGATCTCAAAGCCAGGCTGGAGCAGCGGAAAGTGACAGATATTGTTTTTGCTAAAGACGGAAGAGCCCAGTTGAATTTTGTTTATCAGAATTCCCCATGGTTTGAAACGGCTCTCATGCAATATCCTGTATATAGAATATTATAAACCGGAAGGAGGGCTCTTTTTTGGCTCAGTGCCCTTAAACAAATAGCGTCCAAGAAAAAACCCGGCAAGCAGTACAATTACTGAAAGATACCCGACCCATTCATATCGCTGCAGCTTTCCAGATTTTCCCTCGGTTACTATATAACCTGCTACTAATGCAGCTGCTCCGGTGCCAAGATGTTGGATACTGCTGTTCAAACTCATAAAACTACCCCGATTAGCTGAACCTGTTACGTTACTAACCATAGTTTGCGAACTTACAGCCCTGCCTGTAGCTAACGCAAACCAGATACCAAAGAAACTTAAGACAATAGAAAATGGAAGGGTAGGTAAATTAGTAATTAGTATAACCATGATAAAAGATAGAGGTACACAATAGCTGAATACAGCTAGCTTACCAATCCTGTCCGATAATCTTCCCAGGAAGACGGCAGCAATAAAGGAAGAAACTCCTCCGACAAGATAAATAAGCGGGGTAACTGACCTGGGATATCCTTTATTAAATTCCATATACGGATTAATAAAAGGGATGATCAGAAAATGACCCATCATCATTAATCCTGAAAATAATAATGCTAATCCTGTTGATTTAGCAGTAAGTGTTGCAATTAGTTGTTTTAATTTCCCCGGTGATGTATGCTGCTCCGTAAGGTGTGAACGTAATACAGGGAGCTGATAAAAACATATTGGCCAGATAACTATAGCAAGTATTGCAACAAATAGAAAAGGTACATGCCAGTTATCTTTGAATATATCAACCAGGTATAATGAAAAGGTAACTCCAATTGAAGAAGCTACAGCGAAAGCACTCATTACAGCTCCCATTGCGGTACCTCTTCTGTCATAAGTAAATAAATCCCCAATCATAGAGAGTACCTGTCCTCCAATAATACCTCCGAAAATTCCGGCTACAATTCTTGATACCAGCAATAACTCGTATGATTGCGCAAATCCACAGGCAGCTGTTCCAATTATAAATCCTGCATAAGTAATGAGCAACAAGCTTTTCCTTTCAAACTTGTCAGCAAATAATGCCATCATAATTCCAGAAGCAAAAGAACTAATGGGGTAAGAAGCAAGGAGAATACTAAACTGTTGAGGCGAAATCCGAAAGTGAGGCATCAGGTAATTTCCTAATGGCATCATGATCATAAAGTCCAGGATGTGGGTAAAGTTGATAGCCGCAAGAAGTATGATTATTATCCTTTCCTTTTTTGACATTCGTTGAAGATAAAAGGTAATTTCTACAAATAAAAAGCCCCGACAAAATTGTCAGGGCTTAAATAAATATGGCAGCTACCTACTCTCCCGCATTGTGGTGCAGTACCATCGGCCATGAGGGGCTTAACTTCTCTGTTCGGTATGGGAAGAGGTGAACACCCTCGGCAAAACCACCATAAGATCTTAAATAATATTACATATTGGAAAATGTTAGAGAGTATCTACCTTCTTTTCACCAATAAAGGTTATAAAGAAAGAAAAAAATTAAAGCGTACGGGCAATTAGTACTACTCGGCTTTGATGTTACCACCT
>CAZTKV010000047.1:0-8426 GCA_964614285.1 uncultured Chitinophaga sp.
AAGTGAAAAGAACCAGCGGCGGGATTTATCTGCTGTTTTTTTATCGTTTCCCATACATAACTGGTTTGTATTATTTAATAAAAAAAGGTGATGCAACTTATTTATGAGTTTTTGACCATCTCATGACAAGGGTCAAGGTAATAAGTGAGAAATGTCACAAATGCATGGTTTTGATGACAATTAGTTTACAATGTGACTAAAGTCATATATCAAACAGGTGCCTGTCATGGAACTGTCAGAACCTCCTGAATATTTTTGACAGTGCATTTATAAAAGTTCTTATTAGTATCAATTTTCAATAAGTTAAACTAGCTTTTTATGAAAAAAGTTTCATTTGTTCAAACCACAGTCCTGTTTCTTTGTGGTGTATTTCTGACCGCCTCTGTGTTTCAATGCAGAAAGGATGGTGCGCTGTCAAAACAGTTTGACAGGTCATTTTTGGAAACACCGGACACCACCATATTTTCACCATTTTACGACTCTTTAGTAATATCTCCGGCTGACCCAACAGCACCGGATGTAAATGATATTGTTAAGACAAGAGGTGTGATGGGAATCTTAAAACAGTATTGTGGAACAGCCAAATGTCACGGTGGTCCTGTCTCTCCCAAATTTAACAGCTACCTGGATGTTAAAAAGTATATTAACCCGGGCAGTCCCGAGTCAAGTAAACTTTGGGAGTACATTACTACCAACGACTTCGATAAAGCAATGCCTCCGGTTAACTATGTATTTGATGATGGCACACCAACTAATATGACTACAAGAGACAAGAACATTGTCTATAACTGGATTAAGAATGGTGCAAAAGAAAATCCTGACCTGGTGGATTACAGGCCAACTGCGATACATCTTATTACAACAGGATGCACTTCCGGTAATTGTCACAATCAGGCTACGGCCACCGGTGTGTGGGCCAGAAGCGGATTGATCCCTGGTATTACTTCAGCAGATACAATAAAATGGGTTACAAACGCAAGTTCAAACACTTATTGCCAGTTGGTAAATGAAACCAAAATGAAGGAAGTGTGGACTGCGTATAAAGACAGCGTTAAGAAATTTTACGCTGATACAATTGCTAATGCAAGTTTCAGACCATGGAAAACATTTGGTTCTCCAACTACAGTACAAAGTGTCCGCGGACCACTTAATGATTATGATGACATCATAATGGATGTTCTCTATCCAAAAGGTCTCAGGACCGGAACAACGGTCAGGTATACAGATCCGGTAAGCGGCAAAAAATTCTATGTTAGTAATACCTATCTGAACGGAAGCAGTACCATGGTATCAAGAGTTGACTCTACATTCCACGTTGCTAATATTCATACTAATGCCTGGACTACCAGCTTACAAGGTGGTATGGCAAGAGCGGATGGTAACTTAAGCCCTTCTGAAATAGCCATCATCAAAGGCTGGTACTTTGCTGATCCCAATATTCCTGATGTATATAAATATGGTAATGGCAATGTAGGAATCTTCAGGTATAAAAGAACCATGAACGTAATAACCAAACGCTAATCACTTATTTTTTAAATAATATAAGATCATGAAAACAAAAATATTATTAACAGCAATGGCAACTACAATGGTGGTGTATATGTTGTCATCCTGTTACCGCAATAGAGAAGATATTTTACAAGTACCGGTAGAAAAGGTTTCCTTCAGAAAGGATGTAGTACCTATTGTTACGGCGGGCCCCTGTGGTTGTCATAACCTGGGAAACGAACCGTATGCACAATTCTCTCATAGAGATACTGTTTTCTATGATGTGATTTTAGCCCGGGTAAATGCATTCAGCACCTGGGTGAATGGCGGAACACACCCCGGATTGGGCACTATTGATTTTACACCTAACCAAAAATTCATTATTAAAAAATGGATACAACAAGGACCTCCGTATGATTCTGACGATAACGGTGGTGGTTGTACTACCGGGGGAGAAACATTTACGGCGACTATTCTGCCCATTTATACCACTACCTGTAAAGGCGGCTCTTGCCACGGCGGAAGTGGTGTAATAGCACTGGATACTTATGGTGCAATGACATCTAAACGAACAATATTGGAAGCTATGATGAACAGCAATGGTAGTAGTGGTCACCCGGGTGGTGCATTAAGCCTGACATCCTGCACAGTGAATAAATTTAAATCCTGGATAGCTGCAGGCATGCCTCAATAACCAGAACAGGGGAATAATAAGATTAAGAATCAAAAAATAATTTAAGATGAAAAAGATATTATCACTTATAGTTTTTGGATTAGGCTTTTGGACAGTTACGATGGCGCAGGAGACCACAGAGCCAGAAGCTAAAGAAGCGCCAAAACAAAAATTTACCAGAACGACTTTTAACTCTACCCGCATCATAAATATGCAGAGTACAGAAATTGTATCTCCTGGAAGCCTGCAGTTTATGATCTCGCACCATTTCAGTCCGTTATGGCCTGAAGGAGGAAGTTCTGAAACAGGGGATAACCTGGCAGGGTTACTGGGTTTAAATACCGGCCTTGCTTATACTTATTTATCATTTGATTATTCACCTACTACCTGGATGAACTTAGGTTTGGCCGGGGCTGGCAGACATCGGTTTGAAGGATGGGCTAAGTTTAAATTGCTGCGCCAGCAAACAGGAGCAAAGAATATTCCGGTTTCATTGGCCTGGTACTCCATGTTCAATGTAAATGCAAAAAAAGATGCTTCTGTTGCTTCTTCCTGGGATAAATTTTCCTTTATGCACCAGTTGCTGATTGCCCGTAAGTTTTCAGATAAATTTTCACTCCAGCTGATGCCTACACTGATCCACTTTAATATCGTTCCATATGGACCTAACAACAAAAATTATGTTGGCTCCATAGGATTAGGAGGTAAATATAAACTTACAGCTAACAAGAATATTACTTTTGAATATGCCCGTCAATTGAACATGTATGAAAATCTTCTTGACAAGAACGGTAATATTATTAACTACAAACCTGACCTGGTTTCTCTGGGCATGGAATTTAATACAGGTGGTCACCTCTTCCAGTTCTATATTGGAAACACCACCAATTCGTCCAATATTGACCAGTTGGCCAGAAATAGCAGTAGCTTAAAATTCAACAATTGGGCATTTGGCTTCACTATTAACAGAAGTATGAGTCTGAAAAAGTAGGATAAATAGAAATCCAAGATCCAAAACAGAAAGAGCCGGTATTAATACCGGCTCTTTCTGTTTTTATGATTAAAATCTATTTCACTTCTTCAAATATACCAGTCTGTTTATTCTTGCGTACATTATCAGCAGTAAAATAACGTCCATTCATGGCTACATACACACCGGTTGATAATGTTTGTGCAAAAGCCAATGCGCTGCCAAGATTAAACAAACCATCGGAGCTGCCGAACTTGATCGGTATCATGGCACCGGTAAGGATCACGGTTTTATTTTTTACTTTTTGCGCCAGCACTTTAGCCGTATCGGCCATTGTATCAGTACCGTGGGTAATAACAATACGGTCCTCCTCACAGTTATTGCACTGGTGAACAATAAGCTCTCTGTCCTCAGCTGTCATTTCCAGGCTGTCGATCATCATTAAAGTTCTAATCTCAACAACTACCTTGCTTCGTCCCATTTCAAGCAGGTCATGCATATGAGTATCATTAAAATAGAGCTGACCAGTTATTTCATTGTATTCTTTGTCAAATGTGCCGCCAGTGATGAAGATGCGGATAGCCATAGCAATCATTTTGCTGTGAAGGTAAAAGAAACGCCGAATTACACAGAAACTGGAAAAGGATAATCAAAGAAAAAGTAACGAAAAAGAACTCCTGATTCTTTGTATGTATCAAATAATTGCTACTTTAGCAGGCCTTTAAACAAAAAAGGCCCTTCCGTAGAAACGGACTGACCTCTAACGATTGCTTGCCATATGAAAATTCTTCTTAGTAAGAGTTTTGTTTGCTGACTAAAGGGCCAATTATCAGCTTTTGAAGATTTTTGGCTTTAACTTTGACCTCTGACGTTTGCCCTTCTAACGATTGCTGCCGTATGATTTAATCTTCTGATACAAAAGTAGTGAGCAACACCTTGTTCCCGAAAACAAATCCGGCATCATTTCATTATGCCTAAAGGACCGGGGAGTTTGCTAAACCCTTGCCAGCAGAGGATTTCAGCAAAAAATCTCTATGATGCCCAACCGCACAACCGACATATTGTTCCAGCTTATAAAATCGCTTGAAAAAGCCGAAAAAAGGCATTTTAAACTATACATAAAGCGAAGTTCAGGTAACGAAAACCTCAAAATTGTCCGCCTTTTTGACGTGGTAGACAAGCTGAATGAATATGATGAAAAAATATTATTGAAGAAAATGGATGGGGTCACCAAACCCCAGCTGGCAAATCTTAAAACTCATTTATACAAACAAATCCTGGCCAGCCTGCGCTTGCTGAAAAGTACAGATAGTATGGACCTGCAATTAAATGAGCAGTTTGACTATGCGCATATTTTATATAAGAAAGGTTTGTTTATGCAAAGCCTACGCATCATTGACAGGGCAAGAGAAATTGCAAAGATCAACCAGAAATTTTATTTTCTTCCGCAACTGATTGCACTGGAAAAAAGAATTGAGGGTCTCCACATCACCCGGCATATTCAGCACCGGGCAGATACTCTTTCCACAGAGGCGAATGATGTAAACATGCATATCGATAAAGTGACAAGGCTGTCTAACCTGGCTTTGCAGCTTTTCAGCTGGTTTGTGCAAAATGGCCATGCCCGTGATGAATATGACGAAAAGGATATCCGAAAATTTATGACACAAAACCTTCCTTCCGGCGCATGGAAGGAAACAGGTTTTTATGAACGGATGTACCTGTACCAGAGCTATACATGGTATGCATTTATTCGCCAGGATTTTTTACAGTACTACCGGTATTCGCAAAAATTGGTAAACCTGTTTGATGAGCAGCCACTGATGAAACGGGTAGAGACAAGTCATCATATCAAAGCCATGCATTATCTTCTCAATGCTCATTTTGACTTGCGAAATCACCGGGGTTTTGAAAAAATACTCAGGCAGTTTGAACAATTGGCCCAAACTGACCGGGTGAGGGACCATGATAATTTCCGGGTGCAGGCTTTTATTTACACCAGCCAGGCCCGTATCAACCAACATTTCATGCAGGGTACTTTTAAAGAGGGACTTATGATCATTCCTTCTATAGAAAAGGAATTAGCTGAGTATGACTTATTTCTTGATAGTCACCGGGTACTGGTACTGAATTATAAGTTTGCTATGATGTATTTCGGAAGTGAAGATTATAATACCTGTATTGACTATCTCCAAAAAATCATCAATGATAATACTAACCTCAGATACGACCTGCAATGTTATGCCCGGGTGCTACACCTGATGGCGCACTATGAACTGGGTAATGATATGCTGATGGAATCACTGAGCAAATCTGTATACCGCTTTATGGCAAAAATGAAAAACCTGACGGCGGTGGAAGAAGCCATGTTTAAATTTTTACGCCAGTCTATTCCACTATCTCCCCGTCAGCTAAAGCCAGAGTTTGAAAAATTGTTGAATACGATTAAGCATTTGGAAAATGATCGTTTCCAGACCAGGTCCTTTGCTTATATTGATATTATTTCATGGGTAGAAAGTAAGGTATACAACAAGCCAATGGCCGCTGTGATTCATGAGAAATATGTAGGCAGTAAGAGGAGGAAATAAATGTTTTTACGATAAGCCAAATTAATCCACAACTTATAGTTTACTTCGTTTTCAGCTTAACTTGCAGCCATGCAGGATTATTTAAGTGGATTGAACGAACGGCAAAAAGAAGCCGTATTACATAAGGACGGGCCGGTAATGATTGTGGCTGGCGCAGGCAGTGGAAAAACCAAAGTACTCACCACCCGGGTCATTCATCTGATGGCGAACGGGGTGGATGCATTCAATATACTGGCTCTTACTTTTACCAATAAGGCGGCCAAAGAAATGAAGGAAAGGGTTGAGAAGATTTTGGGTAATGGGGAAGCAAGAAATCTTTATATCGGCACCTTTCACTCTGTATTTGCCCGGATACTCCGCTTTGAGGCGGATAAAATTGGCTATCCCAGAAATTTTACCATTTACGATACGGATGATGCTAAAAGTGTAGTGAAAACAGTTATCAACGAAATGAACCTCGATGATAAGCACTATAAACCTAATATAGTTTATAATCGTATCTCGTCTGCCAAAAATGCATTGGTAGGCCCGGCAGAATACAGAAACGACTATGCCATACAGCAGGAAGATATGCGGGCCAACCGGCCTGCTATCGGACAGATTTATGATGCTTACGTAAAGCGTTGTTTTAAGAACGGAGCGATGGATTTCGATGATTTATTGCTGAAATTTTATGAACTGTTGAAAAACGTTCCGGAGAGTTTATCAAAATACCAGCACAAGTTCAGGTATATATTGATAGATGAATACCAGGATACTAATCCTGCACAATATGAGATCATCAAACTGCTGGGAGCTATGCATGAGAATGTGTGTGTGGTAGGAGACGATGCGCAAAGCATTTATTCATTTCGCGGAGCAACCATCCAGAATATCCTGCAGTTTCAGAAAGATTATGACGATGTGAAAATTGTGAAGCTGGAACAGAATTACCGAAGCACCAAAAGCATCCTTCATGTGGCCAATGAAGTAATTAAGAACAATAAGGGCCAGATCGAAAAAGTATTATTTACGGAGAACAGCGAAGGAGAAAAGATAAAGCTTGTCCGTACCATGACAGATAATGATGAGGGAAAATTTGTGGCTGACAGCATCCAGGAGCAAAAACTCAGAAACCATTATAGTAATAAAGATTTTGCTATTCTCTACCGAACTAATGCACAAAGCCGTGCCTTTGAAGAAGCGCTTCGGAGAATGGGGATTGCCTATACTATTTATGGTGGTATCAGCTTTTATCAGCGTAAGGAAATTAAAGACCTGGTAGCTTATCTCCGCATCATTGTCAATCCAAGCGATGAAGAGGCATTAAAACGGATCATTAACTACCCGGCAAGGGGAATTGGTAAAACAACAATTGATAAACTGGTATTGGCTGCCAATGAAAATAATCTCAGCATGTGGAAAGTGCTGGAGAATGCAGCACAGTATGGTTTTAAAGCAGGAACATTATCAGCGCTGGATGAATTTGTAATTATGGTCAAAAGCTTTACCAGTATGCTGACCAAACAAAATGCCTATGAAGTCGCCTTTCATGTGGGCAAGCAAACTAACCTGGTAAAAGAGCTGTTCAATGATAAAAGCACGGAAGGAGTACAGCGCTATGAAAATATCCAGGAATTGCTGAACTCGATAAAAGAGTGGACAGAAAGCCCCGACAATGAAGATGGTGAGCTGGTGGATAAAAGTCTTGCGTCTTACTTGCAGCAAATTACTTTGCTTACTGATGCGGATGAAAAAGATCCTGATGCCGACACAGTAAAGCTGATGACCATACATGCAGCAAAAGGATTGGAGTTTAGCTGTGTGTTTGCCGCCGGTCTGGAAGAAATGCTTTTTCCTAATGCAATGGCGATTAATACAAGAGAAGAACTGGAAGAGGAACGAAGATTATTTTATGTAGTTGTGACAAGAGCGAAGCAACGTCTCTGGGTCACTTATGCCAATACCCGTTACAGGTTTGGTCAATTGGTGCAGAATGAACCCAGTCGTTTTATCGAGGAGATACCTGAACAGTATATGGACAGAAGTTTTGCCGGAGGCGGATCAAAAAATCAAACACAAAGTAAATGGAGCGGTGGTGTTGCATTCAACAGGATGAAGGGCTGGGGTAATGACTCCTCTTATAGCGATGTCAGGGAAGCAGAGAAGAGGTATGGACCAGCTACAACAAAAAAAGAATCTTCCACACCTTCCTACCTTGCACCAAAAACCACGCAACCCAAAGTGGTGGAGCATAAGCCTTCTGAGGATTTTGTTGCGAGTGACACTTCAAATTTGCAAGCCGGACAAAAAGTAGAGCATCAGAAATTTGGTTTTGGAGAAGTATTGAAAATGGAAGGAGCTGCTCATAATCCCATCGCCACGGTAAAGTTTGAGCACAATGGGGAGAAGAAAATCATGCTTAACTATGCAAAGCTTAGAATTGTTGAATAACAGAATTAACAAACTGAATATTTTCTGCACTATACATTTGCCCGAAGTATTTTAGCCACTACATGCCATCAGCCAGACAAAAAAGAAGAAACCGGAACCTGGTTTTACGCATACTTATTATCGGACTATTGGGTATGGGTAGTTATATGCTTTACCATTGGCTTACTTACCGTAAGGCCCGGTATACCCGTTACCCCGAGTTTGGTATTTCTATTCCCCGTGGTTATTCTATTCACGGGATAGATGTTTCCAAATACCAGCATACCATTGCCTG
>CAZTKV010000047.1:8526-17929 GCA_964614285.1 uncultured Chitinophaga sp.
GTGGTTATTCTATTCACGGGATAGATGTTTCCAAATACCAGCATACCATTGCCTGGGAAGAAGTAAAAGCTATGAGAGTGCAGAATATTCAGCATGGCTTTTCATTTATTAAAGCAACAGAAGGAACAGGTAATACCGATCCGCAATTCAAACGCAATTGGAAAAAAGCCAGGGAGGCCGGTATTGTCCGGGGTGCGTATCATTTCTTTATCGCATCAAGAGATGGCAGGGGCCAGGCCGGGAACTTTATAAGTAAAGTAGAACTGGAAGAAGGAGATCTTCCCCCGGTTCTTGATATTGAGCAACTAAACGGAACCTCGCCGGCACAATTAAGAAAAGAAGCAAAGGAGTGGCTCGATATAGTAGAAAAAAAATATGGAGTGAGGCCCATCATTTATACCAATGTTGATTTTTATATAAAAAACCTGGGCAGCGATTTCGATAAATATCCTTTATGGGTGGCCCATTACTATCAGCCCGAACAACCCCGCATCAACAGGGGATGGATATTCTGGCAGCACAGTGACAGGGGAAGGGTTAATGGGATTGTTTCTCCGGTAGACTTCAATGTTTTTAGTGGTGATTCGGCTGATTTTAAACGAATTCTTATTCGCTAAACAGAAGAACCGGGGATATTCAAATTGCATTACCTTACTCATTCAATATTTTTTATGGAACAGGGTTGGGATCCCGAGATTAAGAGATTTTTTGTTAAGATCATGAATTCAATTGCCATTACATTGTTATGGATGATGGCTTGTGCTACCGCCGGGTTATACTTTCAATTGGCTTATTCCAACGGGAAACCGGTTATTTATACAATTATCTTCTACTTTCTTATGCTGGCAACACTTTTTTTACTGATCCGGTATTTGTACAGAACATGGAAAAATGCATAGCTCTTTTTTCAAAAATACCCGCCTTCACTGATGGTTAGGACTATAAAAGGGTTTATTTTGAAGCCTGACTATACCAGCAGATGGAATTAAAGCAAATAAGTAAATGGGTAATGATAACAGGGGCTCTGTTTATATGGGCAGTAAAGCTTTTTATCAGGCCGCAGTTTCATTTTGATGAGCCGTTACATTTCTTCTTTGGAATTGCGCCAAATCTCGTAGGGTCTTTTCTTATACCTTTTGGCGCCTGTTGGCTCTTTAGTGGCCGGGAGTTTTTGCTGGCCCGTATTTTCCGCGTTGAAAATCTTAATGATCTTCGAATAGTATGCTTGCTGGGTTTCGGTATGCTGGTTATAAACGAATACCTGCAGTTACTGCCTGTTTTTGGCCGTACGTTTGACTACTATGACATTGTTTTCTCTTCAGTGGGGCTTGTGGTTTCTTATTTTGTATTCAGTAAAGCACAGGAAAAATATCAACCGGCTTAGCTGCTGTGATCTGCAATAATTACCCAGCGGCCATTTATTTTTTGAAGCAAAAGATTATAGTGTCCTCCGACATCACCCATGCTTCTCTTTAAATGCCATTGTCCCACTACATGATAATTTTTTTTGGAAAGTCGTTTTACTGAAAGCAGTTTAAATGTCAGTTTTCCCATTGCTGCTGTGTCGGGGTATCCCCTTTTATAATTATTCAGCGTATTTGTCCATCCGTAAGTGATACCGCTTTTACCGATAAACATTAATGAATCATTTTCCCAATAGCCTTTCATAAAATCGTCAATATTTCCCCGGTTCCAGGCTTCGGTTTGGCTGTTTAGCAACTGACGGATTCTTGATTCGTCACCTGATTGTGCAAACAAGTTGAAAGACAGCAACAGCAATAAAAGAGGCAAAACTTTTTTCATTAATAAATTTTTGTTTAAGGTAACGAAAATCAGGAAAGCACAGAGTCCGCATTAGTGATTACAATCATCCGAATGTGCATGATTGTGTATCCGACAGGATTTATAATTTAACAAGTGCCCGGCAATAATCAGAGTCACAGCAGGAATCAGCAGCCAGGTGCTGTAATGAAGAAAAAATTGTTTTAAGACCAGGAACATAAATCCTGCAAAAAAAAGTGAAAGAGGAAGCAGGCTATGGTGATGTTTCTTATAACCGTGGTAAAGGGAGTAAGAACCTATGGCAAGGGCTAGCAAGATCATGCCTATTTCAAAACCGGTGTGATGTATGATGTTGATGCCAAAAAGGGGAAGACTGCTTAAAAACAAGGGCAATAAGGCACAATGAATGGCACAGGCCAAAGAAGCCCCGATACCTAATGCATCCCAATTAATCCTAAGTTTCATAAAAAGTGAACAAAGATATAAAAAAGCAACATAGTTGCAAAAGAAAATGTCGTCCAGGTTATCAGAACCAAAGGGGCCGTAAATTTGTCTTATAAATGGTTTTTATGTCGAAAAAGGGATGGTTATATACGGGGTTCTTTGTTGCACTGGCATTGGGTTTTTATTTTGTGCTGGCACAGGTGATTCCTGGGTTTACAAAAAAAGGAGTGGCCCCGGTCAGTTTTGTAAGACCATTTGCCTTTACTACACAAGATGGTAAAGCGTTCACCGAAAAAGAGGTAAGAGGAAAAGTGTATGTGGCAGAATATTTTTTTACGACCTGTAAAGGAATTTGCCCGAAAATGAATAACAATATGCGGCTGGTCTATGATAAGCTAAAGGAGGAAGAAGATTTCCTTATTCTTTCACATACCTGTGATCCTGAAACAGATTCTGTTCCGCAAATGAAGAAATATGCAGATTCGATGGCGGTGGATACAAAGAAATGGGTTTTTTTAACCGGCAGAAAGGATAGTTTATACAATACAGCAAGAATAAGCTACACGATTGATGATCCGGCCAACAACCTCAAGAGCATAGAAGATGATTTCTTGCATACCCAATTTTGGGCTTTGGTTGACAGGAACGGTGATGTAAAGAAAGTATATGATGGATTAAAGCAAAGCGAAGTGAAAGAACTGATAAAAGACGCTGAAAAATTGTTGCAGGATAAACCGGAAACCGGAAAAAGATAATTTTATAAGTATATAGATATTGCAACGCATGCCAAAACAAGCCAGTATAACTATTGATAAAAGAATTGCGGAACTATTGAAACGCAATAGTCTCAGTATTACTGACAGCCGGAAGAAGATACTTCATCTTTTCCTGGAACAAACAGGGGCTCTTGCACATGGAGATATAGAAAAAAGAGCCGGGGAAAAATTCGACCGGGTGACAGTCTACCGTACCCTGCAGACTTTTGTTGATAAAGGAATTATACATACTATCCCTACTGCGGACAATTCTATCCGCTATGCTTTGTGCAAGGATGAGTGTTCTGAAGGCCATCATCATGATCATCATGTACACTTTGTATGCAGTACCTGCAATAACACCTACTGTCTTGATGATGTAGTAACTCCCGAAATTAAATTACCCAAGGGATACTCTGCTGAACAGGTGGAAGTTGTAGTGGAAGGAACCTGCAAAAATTGTAACCGGTAATTTTCATTAAATGCTTTGTATAACTCCTTTAGGGGTGGTGGTAAAACAAAGCCCCGGTGTAGAAACAGCGGGACTTTAGGTTAAGGCTCTGATTAGTAGCTATGTGATAGTGCGATAAAGCACCTATTTTTTCTGAATCAAATGTAGGATGTCGGGTTGATATTTCCGAAAAAAGGATATACCACTTTTGGGGTATTTTTTTCTTTTATAAACCATCCATCTCCTTTTTTACAAATTCCATCAGTTGTTTGATATATGCCGGTGAGAAATCAAACTGTAAACCAGCGGTTTTGAACAGGTCCGGAAGTGTTTTAGTGCCACCCAGTTGCAGGGCGTTTAAATAATTATTAATAGCAGTTTCCGGGTTTTGTTTATACTGTTGCCATAAACCAATGGCTCCCAACTGGGCTATTCCATATTCAATGTAATAGAATGGAACCTCAAATAAATGCAATTGCCGGTGCCACGAATAACGGCGGTATTCATCCAGCCCGGAAAAATCAATGACAGGGGAGGAAAATTCATCCAGGATCTCAAACCACTTATCAGCTCTTTCTTTTTCAGTATGTACCGGGTTTTCATAAACCCAGTGCTGGAATTTATCAATGGTTGCGATCCAGGGAAATATGGTGATCACCCTTTCTAATTGCTGTTCCCTGGCTCTTTTCAGCTCCTCTTCTGTTTCAAAAAATACCTCCCATTTATCCATACTGAACAACTCCATGGCCATACTGGCCACTTCTGCAATTTCTGTGGGATATTCTTTGAAACCGGTAAGCTCCAGCTCATGTGCCACAAAAGAATGGATAGCATGCCCGCCTTCATGTACCATAGTAGTTACATCATCCAATGTGCCGGCTGCATTCATGAATATGAAAGGGGCGCCAGTTTCTGCCAATGGGCAATTGTAGCCACCCGGGGCTTTCCCTTTCCGGCTTTCAAGATCAAGTCTTCCCATTTCCCGCATTTTAGAAAGACAGCCACCAAAGAAAGAACGCAGCTCATTAAAGCAGGTGATAGTTTTATCAGTTAATTCCGCCCCTGTTTTAAAAGGCCGTAAAGGCTGGGTGCCGGCCGGCTCTGCTTCTATATCCCAGGGTCGAAGGATTTCTAATCCCAGTTTTTTCTTTTTGGCTTCATAGAGCTGGTTTACCAGCGGCATCACATGCAGTTTCACTGCTTCATGAAACTGGTAGCAGTTTTCTTTGCTGTAATCGAACCGGCCTAACTCAAGAAAACGGTAATCCCTGTAATTTTCAAAGCCTGCATTAATTGCCACCTGGTGGCGTTTTTGCAAAAGCGAACTAAACAGGTCATTTAAAGCCTGTTTATCCTGTAATCTTCTTTCGCTGATCTTCCTGTATACTTCTTCTCTCAGGTTGCGATCGGGGTCTTCCAGGAACCTGGCCGCCTGTTGTAATGTGTACTCCTGCCCTTTCACTTCCACAGTCATTTTGCCGGAGATCATACCAAACTGTTGTTGCATCACATTCAGCTCTGCATTGATTGGTATATTTTCTTCCCGAAAGATGTCAATATTCTTTTTTACGTTTCGCAGGTAGGTAAAGTATTTTTTTGGATCCAGCTCTTTGGTAAACACGCAGTTTACCAGTTTTTTATTCAGCTTATCTGAGTAAGGCTGGATTTTTGGTTGCAGCTCCATCATAAAGAAACTAAAAGCTTCTTCCAGTTCTTTATTCTCTGTATCACAGGTCATCTTAATTTGCCGCCAGCAGGCATCTTCGCTGATCACGGCTTCGATCTCACTGGCATCTTTTAGCCATTTTTCCAGGTCAACAACTGAATTGATCTCTCTTTCTTCCAGGTTTTTGAGATAAGGTTCCAGGCTTTCCCAATTACTAATAGTGAAATCAGCAGGCAAAAAGTGACGGGGTAATTTTTTAATATCCGCAGAGTAAGTCATAATGGGATGATTTGATAATAAGCTAATGTGCTAATGAGGTGTCCTGCAGTACAGGGTTCATTAGCACATTATCAAATTTGCTAATTAGCTATTTATTCTGCTTTCTTTTTTTTAGTGGTTTTCTTTGGTTTTTCTTCTGCTTCTTCTTTTACGGTACCCTCTTTCTTTGCTCTTGCTTTTTTAACCGGTTTTTCTTCTGCAACCGGTTCAGCAACTACTGTTTCTTCCGTTTCCTCTTCAGGAATTTCAGAAAGTTTGATTTCAACATTATTCTTTTTCAGGATGTCAAACCATTTTACCATTTTCTTCATATCACTGGCATACACTCTTTCGAAGTCCATCTCAGGATAGGCTTTTTCAAAATATTTTTTTACAGCCGCAGCATCTTTATCATCCGGTAATTTTACACCGGCCTTATCCATAGCATTAAAAACGTCTACCAGGTTCACATTGTCACGAACTGTATATACCTCAATACTTTCCAGGTGGGAAAAATTGTGAATACGACTTGATACGAACCGTGTGCTTTTGTCTTCCAGGGAGCGAACAATAGCCCCATCAGTTTTACTGTTGATCAACTCAAACAAGCCAGGCAGCCCGGTCACGGCAACTAATTTACTGTATTCCATAAAGTGTAATAATAATTAAGGAGGTGCAAGATAACGAGTTATTTCAAATACCGGGTTACTAAGTAGAGGCATAGAAATGAAAAATTGGGAAAATACCCATTTATACAGGAAACAGGATAGACGAGAAATTATATCAAAGAAAACTATGTGTTTGGCTGACACGACAGATAGGATTTTTTAAGATGAATGAGTATTTTGGAATAGCATTTAAGATAAGAATTCGAACTGTATTCTCTTATGTTGCTTTTCCTGATTTAGTACACCAAACCTTTAACCAACCTTAATCCTTTTTCATGCCTGATCAAATTTTTACATTACCACTCAATCAAGTTGGTATCAACGACGTGGAAACCGTCGGCGGAAAAAATGCTTCGCTGGGTGAAATGATACAGCATCTTAGTAGTCTCGGTATTAATATTCCCAATGGATTTGTTATCACAGTAGCAGCATACCGGGAGTTTTTACGGTTTAATAACCTGGACGCATCTATCAGGCAAATGATAGGTGGTATAGATTTTAATAATATTGAATCACTTCGAAGAGGTGGATTACAAATAAGGCAGTTGTTACGGAACAGTAAATTCCCACCTGAAATAAGCGGCCAGATAATAAAACAGTACTATAAATTATCAGGGGATTATGAGCAAAAGGAAACTGATGTGGCTGTTCGTTCTTCTGCCACAGCTGAAGATTTGCCGGACGCAAGCTTTGCAGGACAACAGGAAACTTACCTGAATGTAAGGGGTCCTGCGGCATTGATTGATTCTGTACGTAACTGTTTTGCCTCCTTATTTACAGACAGGGCCATCAGTTACCGGGAAAATTTTAAATATGATCATTTTGCCGTTGGTCTTTCGGTTTGTATTCAAAAAATGGTACGGTCTGACCTTGGCGCATCTGGTGTAGCATTCTCTATTGATACCGAGAGTGGCTTTAAAGATGCTGTTGTCATAAATGCATCATTTGGTCTGGGAGAACTGATTGTGCAGGGCTCTATATCTCCGGATGAATACATAGTATTTAAACCGGCATTAAAAAAGGGATTTAGCTCCATTATCGAAAAAAAGTTGGGAAACAAGGACAAGATGATGGTATATGGTGATGATCCCGATGAAAGAGTGAAAATTATTCCTGTTGAAAAGGTCATGCAAAAAAGGTTCAGTCTTAGAGAAGAGACCGTATTGCAACTGGCCAACTGGGTGGTGAAGATAGAGGAGTATTATACCCGTATCAGAAACAAATGGACCCCAATGGATGTTGAGTGGGCTATCGACGGATTAAGCAAGGAATTATTTATTGTACAAGCCAGACCCGAAACTATTCATTCTCAAAAAAACCACCGGTTAGTTACTGAGTATTCCATTGATGATGAAAACAGGGCAGATAAACTTATTGCAAAAGGGATTGCAGTGGGAGATAAAATTGCTTCTGGCAAGGTGAATATTCTTTTCTCATTGGATAAACGGGTAACAGAAGGGCATGAATTTAAGAACGGCGATGTGCTGGTAACAGATATGACTGACCCGGACTGGGAGCCCATCATGAAGAAAGCATCGGCGATAATAACTAACAAAGGAGGAAGAACCTGTCATGCGGCAATTGTGGCAAGAGAATTAGGGGTGCCTGCGATTGTTGGTACCGGGAATATAACGGAGATGCTGACAGACGGGCAATTGATAACCGCTTCTTGTGCTGAAGGTGATGTGGGATTGATCTATAAAGGAGAAATTAAATTCAGGAAGGAACAATTCAACCTGGATGAATTACCGGAAATAAAAACTCCGTTGATGCTTAATGTGGCGTCACCCGCAATGGCCTTTAACTTTTCCCATTTACCCAATAAAGGCGTAGGATTAGCAAGAGAAGAATTTATTATCAATAATTATATACAAGTACATCCGCTGGCTTTGATGCAGCATAAACAGCTGAATGATGCAGCGCTGACTACAGAAATTGAAAAGAGAATAACCGGTTTTGAGAATGAAGAAGATTTTTTCATCAATAAACTGGCATATGGTATTGCAAAAATTGCAGCAGCTTTTTACCCGGAGAAAGTGATTGTAAGATTTTCAGATTTTAAGAGCAACGAGTATTACAATCTTTTAGGCGGAAACCATTTTGAACCGCATGAAGAGAATCCAATGATCGGTTGGCGGGGAGCTTCCCGCTATTATTCCAACGAATACAAAGCGGCTTTTGGGTTGGAGTGCAAGGCCATTAAAAAGGTAAGGGAAGAAATGGGGCTGCACAATGTAGTGGTGATGATTCCTTTTTGCCGTACCGTGGGTGAGCTGTTGAAAGTGCAGGAAACAATGAATGAGTATGGACTTATTCGGGGAGAAAACCAACTGGAACTTTTCCTCATGGCTGAGATTCCTTCCAATGTGCTGATGGCTGATGAATTTGCCAAACATATTGATGGCTTTTCCATTGGCTCCAATGACCTAACACAGCTGACACTTGGTCTCGACAGGGACTCTTCCCTGGTAGCGCATTTATACGACGAACGTAATGCAGCGGTTAAAAAAATGATTACCATGTTGATTGAATCTGCAAAAAAGCACAAAGTAAAAGTGGGTATTTGCGGTCAGGGCCCCTCTGATTTTCCGGATTTCGCACAATTCCTGGTGGAACTCGGTATTGATAGTATTTCTGTAACGCCGGATTCTGTATTTAAAACCATCAAAGCTATTAAGCAGGTGGAGGATATGGTTGGAAAAAAGTAAACAACGGGCTGGGAGTTTAATTTACCTGAAGCCGAATGTTTTTCCCTATTCTTGCGTCAGAAAGAAGGCGTAGCTATTAATTAAACTCAAACAATTTCAATGAAAAAGATTTTTTTAGTACTGATGGTCTCTGTAGTTCTTTCAGTAATTACGTATGCACAGCCTGGTGGTGGTTTTCAACGTCGTACCCCCGAAGAAAGGGCGGCCACTATACATGCCAAATTAGACAGCGCTTTTAAGCTGGAATCTTCCAAACTGGCTATGATCGATACAGCCCTTACTGTTTTATATAAAAAGCAGGATCAGCGGATGCAGGAAATTTTTGCAGGCGGCGAAAGGCCAGACCGGGAAACGATGATGGCGGAAAGAAAAAAATATACAGATGCACAGGATGAAATTTTAAAAGCAGTGCTAACCGAGGAGCAGTATGCAACATGGAAAGAGAAGATTGAACCATCTATGCGTCCGCAACGGCAGGGTGGCGGAGGCCCTCCTTCAGGAGGTAACTAAAAAAGTAATTTTTTAATACATAAACACAGACCGTTCGGCCTAAAGCTGTAACGGTTTTTTATTTTAACTTGTTGTCCGGCCAAATAAGTTGACGGACGGACTGAAACAATACACCGAACTTCTGTCTGTAAAAGATAAAACTGACTGAAATGAAAAAACTA
>CAZTKV010000048.1:0-3844 GCA_964614285.1 uncultured Chitinophaga sp.
TATTTACGGGGCATGAATTTGCGGATGGAGGAGATTTTATTGGCAAAACATTACAAAAGGAAAAAGTGAAAGCTTCTTTCTTTTTTACCGGCGAATTTTGCAGCAATCCCTCTTTTCGCCTAATGATTCAGCAACTGAATCAAGGAGGAAATTATATAGGTCCGCATTCTGACAAACACTTATTGTATTGCGACTGGATCAACCGGGATAGTTTACTGCTAAGTAAAAAACAATTCCAAACCGATCTTTTTGATAACATGGCTGCATTGGAAGCAGCAGGTGTAAAAACAGAAAATGTTCGGTTGTTTCTGCCTCCTTATGAATGGTATAATGATTCCATTGCCAGCTGGACAAAAGAAATGGGCTTGCAGCTCATCAATTATACTCCCGGTACCCGCAGCCATGCCGACTACACCACACCGGCTGATAGAAATTATCGCAGCAGCGAAGAGATTTATCAGTCGATTATTAATTATGAGAAAGGAAAACCAGCAGGATTGAACGGATTCCTTCTTTTAATGCATATTGGTGCAGATACTATGCGGACAGATAAATTTTATTACCAGCTTCCGCAATTGATAAAATACCTGAAAGCAAAAGGCTATCAGTTTCAGCGGGTTGATGAATTGTTAAAAACTGACTAAAATCAGTCAGTCGGCCCTTTTATGACCCATCGGCCTTTCCTTATCTTTGCACAATGGAATTCGAAAAAATTCATAATAAAGGTCAGGCCCGTTTATTCAAGAATGATTTTCTGGAGGCACTGACCAAGGCACATCCGCTGGTGATATGGGGTATGTATATCCCGATACTAACTTATATTATTTACCTGGCTGCCACTAAATACGGATACAGTACCGGCACCATATTGCTCGTATTCTTCGGGGGTATGTTCTTCTGGTCATTCTTTGAGTATATAGCCCACCGCTATATTTTTCACTGGGTGCCCAAAACACCCGGAGCTACCAAATTTGTATACACCCTGCACGGTAATCATCATCATTATCCCAGGGATAAGCAAAGGCTGTTTATGCCTCCGGTACCCAGTCTTATCATTTCATCTACATTATTTGGACTGATGTACCTGATAATGGGTTCTTATGCTTTTATGTTTTTCCCGGGATTTTTATTGGGATACCTGATGTATGGCACTATGCACTATGCTATTCATGCCTGGAACCCGCCATTCAAATGGATGAAAGGCTTATGGAGAAATCATCACCTGCATCATTATAAAAATGAACATAACGGATACGGGGTCAGTTCTACTTTATGGGATCATGTGTTTGGTACCATGTTCGACCTGAAGAGAGAAAAAGAAGATAAAGAAAAGGTAAAAGAGCTGATGTTTGAGAAGAAGAAATAGTGATCACCTGCCCTTGTTGAAGGCGGTATTTTTATATTTAACTTTATGTCCCGTTGGAATTACTGACGGGATTTTTAATTTGCGGTAATAAATGAAAATCATAAAACCTGTTTTTTTCTTTTTTTCTATTATTTACCTGGCTGCCTGCCAGCCAGGTAAAATAAAACAAGCTGATGCCCCTTTTTTAGAGGCTAAAGAGGTAGTACGGTTGAACCAGCTTATATACAAGGATAGCACTGTTGTAGCTTTTGAAAAGTATGCCCCGCTCTATGAAGTTGTTTTTTTGCCCCAGGCTGTAAATGGTAATTATGCCATTATTGCAAAAAATAAGACCACAGAACAATATGCTCTTGTTATAAGAGGGTCTGTTCTTGAATTCAGTAATGAAGGGTTTCAAAATTTTATCCTGCAGGACTTAAATATATTCCGTATAAAATCATGGGACTATACCGATACAGTGAAAGAAGCCTATATCAGTAACGGGGCATGGGTTGGTTTTCAAAATTTATTATTGTTGCGGGATAAGAAAAGCGGGTTAACAATCAAAGAGTATATAGAGCAGAAAATTCCGTCCCATGCCAGTATTGTTATTACCGGGCATAGTCTTGGAGGTAATCTTGCCTATCCAATAGCGGGATTCCTGAAAAATGAAATACCACCTGATAAAGGAATTAATTTCCAGCTTATAACATTTGGTGCCCCGGCTGCAGGTAATGCAGCTTTTGTACAGGATATAGAAGAAAAGTTTCCTGCGGGTGAAAGGTATACGACCAGTAAAGATATTGCACCAGTGTTTCCTGACACAGAACGAATGGGAGAGCTGGCAAAAATAATTGGACTTGACAGTGTGTTGCAACTGGGTAAATTGAACTTAAGCGGAATCACTGATGGACTGAGCAGCGAAAACTTATTGAATATAGCCGGCGAGATATTGGAGAAGACAAATGTGATTAATAAAACCAACAAGTATACACAAAGTCAGAAACATCTCAGACTCTTAACGAATAAAAATGAAGTTTCTTCCAATACAGCATTATCGGTTGAGGCTATTTTTGATAAAGCTTACCAGTTTCATAAAATTGACATGTATGCAGAGCTGCTGGGAGGTACGAAGCTGGAATAGCCCGGGTTTGAAATTAAACCCTTTTGCAAATAAGTTTATTAAACTACCACCGTTCTTCATCCGGGATATCTTCATCTTTAGCTGATGCAGTCCGGCTTTTTATTTTCTGTAATTGTCGTTCAATGATCAGATCAGCAATCAGCACGGGAGCATCATTACCTTCTTTATGAGCCAGCAATGCTCTCATCCTTGCTTCATCCACATCAATACGATAGAGATAAAAGACCAGCTTTTCAAAATCATGATTAATAAGGTGATTGATATGGCTGGCAAGAGATGATCTTAGTTGTTCAAACGATGAGTTTGGTAAAGGCACAAGGCTAAGGTCTTTTTGTAAAGCCCGGGTCAGTAATGATGTTTCTTTTTCCACTAGCTCAGTTTTAAACCTTTTAATTTCGATTCAATTGCTCCAAGTCCAAATAGAGCAAAATCATATTTCACCGGATCATTTTTATCCAAAGTTCGGAGATATTCCGTTAGCTCCAATGCAGTTTGCCAGTCGGTTTGCTTTCGTTGAATAAGATGTAAACGCCGGGCTACTCTTGCCACATGCAGATCAATGGGGCAAATAAGCTGGGAAGGAGAGATTTTTCTCCAGATCCCAAAATCAACCCCTTTGTCATCTTGCCGTACCATCCAGCGAAGGAACATATTCAGCCTTTTGCAGGTGGATTTTCTCTCCGGAGTGGCAATATGCTTTCTGGTTCTGGCAGGTGTATCTCCGGGAGAAAAGAAATAGTGATGAAAGCCGGTCAGCATCATTTCAACTGTATCGCCATGCATGGTGAAGGCTCTTTCAAGGCTTTTATTTTTACTGTAATGAAGCTTAAAGAATTCGATGAAATAAAGAAGATCAGTTGTGTTAAAAGTACGGTGTTTAAAATGCAGTAATTTCTTTAGGTCTGTTTCAGTATGCTGCCTGCAAAATTGGAAAGGCGACATGTCCATTAGTTGCATCAGTTCGGTAGCCTTATTAATGATCGTTGTCCGGTTGCCCCAGGCGAAGATCGCCGCAAAGAAACCGGCGATTTCGATGTCCTGTTTTTTAGTAAAAAGATGAGGTACGGAGATGGGATCATCTTTAATAAAAGAAGGTTGATTATATAAATCAACCTTACTGTTTAAAAATTCTTGTAAGTCTTTTTCTTTCATTATATCATTAGCTAACCAATGGCTTTGTTTAAATCTTCAATCAGATCATCTGCATCTTCAATGCCCACACTTAATCTTATCAACGAATCAGACAAACCATTCTTTATTCTCTCTTCTCTCGGAATAGATGCATGGGTCATGCTGGCCGGATGATTGATCAGTGATTCAACACCTCCCAGGCTTTCTGCTAATGAAAATAAATG
>CAZTKV010000048.1:3944-5199 GCA_964614285.1 uncultured Chitinophaga sp.
GCATCATTCATAACCAGGGCGCCTTGTATCACATCACTATGTCCCCCCAGATACTTGGTAACAGAATGCATGACAATATCAGCGCCAAGGTCCAGTGGGTTTTGCAGGGCAGGGGAAGCGAAAGTGTTATCTACTGCCAATAGTATATTCTTCCCTTTGATAACAGAAGCTACTGCAGCAATATCAGTAATGTTCATCAACGGATTGGTGGGGGTTTCCAGCCATACCAGTTTTGTTTTTGAGGTCAGGGCGTCTGACACATTCTTTGTATTTGTTGTGTCCACATAGTTGAAAACGATACCAAAACGTTCAAATACTTTGGTAAACAACCGATAAGTACCGCCGTACATATCATTAGCACAGATCACTTCATCTCCCGGAGTTAATAATTTTATTACTGCATCTGTAGCCGCTACACCACTGCTGAATGCGAGGCCAAATTTTCCGTTCTCAATTATGGCCAATGCTTCTTCCAATGCTTTACGGGTGGGGTTCTGACTACGGGCATATTCAAAACCTTTGTTTACCCCCGGAGCTTCCTGTACATAAGTGGAAGTTTGGAAAATAGGAGTCATAATTGCCCCGGTGGACGGATCTGGTTCTGCACCGGCATGTATAAACTTTGTGGCAGGCTTCATAAAAAGTTATTAAGGGTGCAAAGATGTGAAATATCGGGCAAACAGCCCGTTACATTAATTGCCACTTATCCGCATCATTTTTTCTTTAACAATTATTTTTAAATAACCTATTGAAAGATGAAATCATGCTTCAGCAGTTAAAAAAACTTATTTAATATCTTTTTATCCTTCTTCAGCTGACTATACATATTAATACACTGTAGAAAATGAATTGAAAGGAGGCCAATCATCGAAAATGGCTTGTTACCGGCAGATACTGATAGTAACTTTTTACTGAAATCAATGATTAATCATAAAACTGTAAAGCCATGAAAAATGTATTGCTCCTTGCTGCTTTGCTGGTAGTGTTATCAGCTGCAGCCACTACGCCACCTGAAGTAAATGAAAAAGTAATAAAAGCCTTCAATGAGACCTTTTCAGAGGCCGAAAATGTAAAATGGCAGGAAAGGGCAAACCTTTTCCAGGCGGATTTTAAGATAAGTGAGATCGCTGTCAGGGCAATTTATGCGGATGACGGAAGCCTTTTGCAAACAGTTCGCTATTATACTGAAAAGAACCTGCCATCAAACATCCTTGCAAAAGTGAAAACAAGATATGAAAACAAGCAGGTATTCGGA
>CAZTKV010000048.1:5299-9940 GCA_964614285.1 uncultured Chitinophaga sp.
TTGAAATACAAGACCCCGTTCAGATCAAAGTGATCTGGTGGACAGTAATAGGCTTCTTTACTTTGTAATTGCACAAAGTCTTTTGTAAGGTCTTCATGCCGTATGGCGTTTAGTAAATACTGCCGTTCCATAACTATACTGGCAAATGAGGGAAACCATGCAGCAATTTTATTTTGCCAGGTAAAGGGTTCATTAATGCCTAACGCTCTTGCAGCAAAAAGCTCTTTTCTTCCGGACAATTTTCCTTTCCGGAAAAGTTCCTGCCAATACCATTTGTAGTATTTATGGTAACCGGCAAGTGTTTCATCTGCGCCTTGTCCATCCAGTAATACTTTTACATTATGTTGCCTGGACAGCTCAAATACTTTGTACTGGGCATAAATGCTGGCAGAACCAAAAGGTTCTTCCTGGTGATAGCAAAGCTGATTCCAGTCATTGAGTAATTCCGTTGCTGTTACCTCCGTCATCACCTGCCGCAGCTTAAAATTGTCTGCTACTTGTTTTGAGAAAGCAGATTCATCTTTCTCAAAACCGGGAAATGAAGCAGTAAAGCATAAATGACTTTGATTTGCAGTACCCGAACCGGAACTTAAAGCGGTAATAGATGAGCTGTCTAATCCTCCGCTTAATGAAGTGCCGACCAGTACATCACTTCTTAACCTTCTTTTTATGGAAGTATTGAAAAGGTGAGTAAACTGTTCAATAGCCGCTTGATCTGAGATATTTTTATGTTGAGCCGTCAGGTCAATATCCCAATAACGTTGAACAGAGAATTGAAAATAGAGAAAAGAAAATTTAAGTATGGAAGCTGCGGGCAATTTCGCTATACCTTCATAAAAGGTTTCATCAGGCTTTGCCGGGTTATCTGTATAGCCGATCGTAATAAAATTGAATAGCATCTTCTGATTCAGTTTTTTTTCAATGCCTGCTGCCCATAATGCTTTCATTTCAGAGGCAAATAGTAAACAGTGCCCGTCAAAAAAATAAAAGAAAGGTTTTTCTCCAAAACGGTCTCTTGCTGCAAACAACTCTCTTTTACTTTCATCCCATATTGCAAACGCAAACATGCCGTCAAAATGATCAACACAGTTGTCTTTCCAGCAATCATAGGAGGCGACTATTACTTCTGTATCTGTTTGTGACCGGAAAGAGTACCCCTTTTTTTGTAGCTCTTCTCTTACTTCAATATAGTTGTATATCTCTCCGTTATGAATGATGGTGTACCGGTTCAGGTATTGCATGGGCTGATGACCTGCTTCACTAAGATCGATGATAGAAAGGCGCCGGTGACCTAGAAGCACGGTAGCTGTTTCATTCTGCCACAGGCCTTCTCCGTCCGGCCCACGATGGACCAGGGCACCAGTCATTTTTGACAGTGTTTCTTTAGTATACGCCGAAGGGGATAGTTGAATTATACCTGCTATACCGCACATGCTGTAAATATCTAAAATAATTTCCGGCAGCAGAGATAAAAGATCAGAACTTAAACGGCAGGCGCACCTCGGCATCATCCCATGCCATCAGTAAATTGGCAGTACCATTATTATCTTCAAAAACAATAGTAAAATATTCCAGGGAGTTATTTGTTTTTATAACCGGTACGGTGAAGCGGGCCACATCTTTTGTGGTATCTGGTTCCAGGCCCCAGCTGTCGATATTGGTATTAATGGCAATTGTCCAGTTATCAGTATGCGGCACACAGTAAATGATATACCGGCCGGCTTTTATTTTTTTATCCTGTATGGTGGCATCTTTATACAGGTCAAGTTCTGTTGCTTCATTGGCACCTAACCTCCATGGCTCATCATATTTCAATACTTCATGAAAAATATGACGTCCCTGCAGGTGCGGACGGCTGTATATCACTCTTGCAAGTGGCGGGGTATTGACTGACCTGGCCATTTTCAGCTTTGGATAATCGACCGGGTAATAACTCATATCCATCGGGGATACATCAATGCCGGCATAAGGGTTAATGGTGGGTCTTTCTGCCCGGCCCGGTGCTGAGCTGTCGGTGTTTACGATTTTAATAGTGCTGGCAGGATTGTTTTCTTCTTTGTTATTGCAGGCAAACAGGAGGCAGCAAAAAAATAATAATGAACCGGTTCTTTTCATATAACAGCTGGTTAGAAAGTTATTGGTAAGGAAGCTTTGATATTATCCCATGCCACCACCAGGTTGAAACCTCCGGTGGCTTTTTCAAAGGCCATTACCAGTGATTCAAGAGCAGTATCAGTTTTTTGTATCGTTACAGTTGATCTTATTACATCTTTTTTTGCATCATATTTGAATGCTCCCCAGGTATCAGTTTCTTTATTAATGATGAATGTCCAGCTGGTTTCATTAGCTATGGCAAATAAAGTGTAGCGGCCGGCGGCAATTTTTTTACCGGCAATTCTTACCTGCCTGAAAAATTCAATTTCTGTAGCTTCATTAGCACCTATTCTCCATACTTCTCCATATTTCACAAGTTCTCCGAAGATAGTTCTGCCGGCTTTTTGCGGGCGGCTGTACACAACCCGGGCCACCAGCGGTTCTGTAAGTTTATCCTGGATCTTCAGTACAGGGTAATTGGCAGGATAATAACTCATATCCATCGGTGATTTATCTACGGGGGGTAAGGTTTGGGCTACCAGGCAGATAAGGGATAATTGAAAGACAAAAAGTAATAAAAAAGCTTTTTTCATATTATAAGACTATTTGCAAAAATAAAACGATTTGTTTGTTCAGGAGTTACCTTTTATAAAGTGAAATTTTCATTATTATATAACTCTTCAAACTTTTGCGCAGCAAAAGGTTTGATGGCGGCCCAGAAATGACGATAGCAGTCCTGTAAAAGTTGGTAGTGCTGCTCAAAAAGTCTGAAGGCCGTCTCACTTTCAGTAAGATATTGTGACCGGCGCACTACTCCTCCCAGGCTTTTGCCTGTTCCCCATCGGGTGCGGTAATGGTACAGCCAGTTTTGTTCTTTCATGTAGGGAAACATTCCGGCAAACCGATCCGGCATCCATTGAGTGTGCCGGTCTAATGTAGTATATACTGATTGCGCAAAATCATGCAATGAATTACCAGGGAATTCGTTTTCATCAGCCGCAAGAAAATGGTCGTACACCACATCTGTAAAAGCGCCGCTGTATAACCGGTAGGCAGGCCGGAAAATCTCTTTTGCCCTTTTTGTGACCTCATGTTCGTCGGTAAAAGTATCAATTGCCCTGTGCAGGGCGATCCCTTTTTGAATATCCGAAGGATAGTTAAACTTCTTTTTTCCTTTTACATAGTCACTTATCATATTCCCCACCAGCGTTTCCGGGTGGTTAAAAGAAAGATATGCGTGGGCTAAGTAATTAATTATTTTTCTTTTACCGTTAAAGAATGTTTGTCTTCTGTATCATTGGTCAGTTGAAACAGTTTATTTACCAAAGGTAAAACAGGATTTTCGCTGTTATATTATTTTACTGAGGTGGTTTCTTTTTTTTGTTTCATATAATACCGGAATGAAAAGATGATGGGAACAGCTGTAATAATTATCACAACGGTAAAGAAAAAGATATAGGCTGCCTGGGATGGAAGAAATAAGCAGGTAACAGCGAGCAGCAGACCTCCCGCAAACCAGAGTTTTCCGGCGAGGGCATGTGTTTTTTTCCAGTTTTCTTCATTTTCCAATGCCCATGGCAGCCTGAAGCCGGCAAAGTAATTGGGTTTGATATTGTGCATATAATTGCCAATGAAAGCAAATAACAATCCCGTAGCTGCCAGTATAAAACCTGTATTAAAACTGATATTTCCGTTTGAGCTGCTGTATATGATCATACAAAGCAGGGCACACAGGAAAAGTACAACACCGGAGGCGAGACGCTGCAGCCGGTCTTTGTTTTCGGCAGCATATTTTTTGGGGTCGATCCGGTAAATATTGGTGAGGATCAGGTAAACCACCGCATTTGTTATCGTAAGAATAATCACCGTAGTAAGCAATTCATTCTTACTGCCAAACCGGTCAACATTTCCTTTCAGGTCGAAATGCATGGCTACTTTTTCGGGGATCTTATTCCAGGTAATGGCTAAATAAACAGCCGGAACGAGCATAACCGGCCAAACCAGGAGTTTAATAATTTTATTCATATCACTTCTTTTTTGATTTGAATTGCAGAAACCATTTCATTATCTCATCTACTACTGTAGTGTTCAGTGAATAATATATAAACTGTCCTTCTTTTTCAGCAATCACCAGCTTTGCTTGTTTCAGCAGGTCGAGATGATGTGAAATACTTGGGCCGGATATATTGAATTTTTCTACTATTTCCCCGGCAGTCATATCCCTCTCCTGCAATAGTTCCAGTATCTCTCTCCGGGTAGGGTCGTTCAGGGCTTTAAACACAATATTCATAGGCCAGTTCTATAATTATATATTTAGACAAATATCTAAATATTATTTTTACTAACCAACTTTTTTTAATGGTATCACATGAATATGTGGTGTACCCTGATGACCGGTATTTAAAAATGTTCAGTGGTTAGTAATTGGCAACGTATGTTAACAGCAGTTAACACTGACTTCCGCTAATCATAATTGGCTTGCCACGGGGTGTAACCTTCTCTACTTTTGTTACGTCAAACTAATCAAACAACAAATTCAGATAAAAC
>CAZTKV010000048.1:10040-16499 GCA_964614285.1 uncultured Chitinophaga sp.
AACCTTCTCTACTTTTGTTACGTCAAACTAATCAAACAACAAATTCAGATAAAACCTAAACCTTTTTAAAAAAAGTATATGAAAAAGATCATTATAATACTGGCAGTCCTGATAAGCACAACTAGTGCATTTGCCGGTGAAGAAAATGTAGCGACAAAAGTTTTAAACGCTTTTAAAACAGAGTTCAATACTGCAAAAGAAGTAGAGTGGACAGTTGGCAGCAATTATTACAAAGCTGCTTTTGTATATAATGAAAAGCATGTATTTGCTTATTATAATGAGGAAGGAGAGTTACTGGGCCTTACCCGGTACCTCAGCTCAGATGATCTGCCGCTGAACCTGCAGAACAACCTGAAGAAGAGTTACAGCAAATACTGGATCAGTGATTTGTTTGAAGTGGCCAAGAGTGATGGAACTGCCTACTATATTACACTGGAAGATGCAGATACAAAGATCGTTTTAAAAGCATCAGCAGAGAGTGACTGGAGCGTATACCAAAAAACAAGAAAAGCTTAATACAGAAAGATAGTTTTGGTGTGTGGTAAAATAAGCCCTGGCCTGCACCTGCAGCCAGGGTTTTATATTCAGATGATAGAATGTACATGATCATACTACTTCGTTAATACATTTAACATCCCCTGCCGCACTTCACAATTCACTTGACTTCGATTTTGCACAATAGTATTTTTGAATCATCAATCGTTAATCATTAAACCTAAAGCCATGAAAAAATTATTTTTATCATTGTTCTCAATGTTCACAATTGCAACAGCAATTGCCTTCACAAACGCTGACCCCGGTATCAATGAGCAGGTACAGGAATCTTTTAAAAAAGAATTCGCCGGAGCAGAATTAGTTAAATGGACTACTACCGGAGATTATGTAAAAGCTACATTCATTCTCCGGGGATACCGTACAGAAGCCTATTTTACACAAAAGGGACAACTGGAAGGAAGTGTAAGAACTCTTTTTTACAACCAGCTGCCGTTAGCAGTAATGACATCTTTGGATAAGCGATTTGGAAATGCAGATGTCTTCGATGTAAATGAGATCACTAATTCTTCCGGCACTACTTATCGTATTACATTGGAATCAAAAGGGAAAAAATACCTGGCTAAAGTGGATACGGCAGGAAATCTGACTGATATTCAGAAATTAAAAAAATAATCAGGGTTGTTTTATTATTAAAAGTTCTCCGGAAACGGGGAACTTTTTTATTTCATCAAAACTGTAATTTTGCGCTTCCCGCAATGTCTCACCTTATTGTGATCTGAAGGCGGATCAAAAATTAGCATTCATGAACAAAGGTCCGATCTCTCAATTCATTCAACATCATTACCGGCACTTCAATGCGGCTGCCCTTGTTGATGCTGCCAAAGGGTATGAGCAACATTTACTGGAAGGGGGTAAAATGATGATCACCCTCGCCGGCGCTATGAGTACCGGGGAATTGGGTATTTCACTGGCTGAAATGATCCGCCAGGGAAAAGTTGATATTATTAGTTGCACCGGGGCCAACCTGGAAGAAGATGTGATGAACCTGGTTGCCCATTCACACTACAAGAGAATTCCCAACTATAGAGACCTGACACCACAGGAAGAATGGGACCTGCTTGAAAACCACTATAACAGGGTAACAGATACCTGTATACCGGAGGAAGAAGCTTTTCGCCGTTTACAGAAACATTTGGTAAAGCAATGGAAAGAAGCGGAAGCCAAAGGAGAAAGATATTTCCCACATGAGTTTCTATACAAAACAGTATTAAGTGGTGAACTCAAACAGTATTATGAAATTGATCCAAAAGACAGCTGGATAGTAGCGGCGGCGGAAAAAAATATTCCTATTGTTGTTCCGGGATGGGAAGACAGCACTACCGGAAATATTTTTGCGAGCTATGTTATCAAAGGAGAGCTGAAAGCCAGTACAGTGAAAAATGGTATTGAGTATATGGCGTGGCTGGCGGATTGGTATCGTAATAACTCGGCCGGAAAAGGAGTAGGCTTTTTCCAGATTGGAGGAGGCATTGCCGGTGATTTCCCGATCTGTGTGGTGCCAATGATGTACCAGGACCTGGAATGGCATGATGTTCCTTTCTGGAGTTATTTCTGCCAGATAAGTGATTCTACCACTTCTTACGGTTCTTATTCCGGGGCAGTACCCAATGAAAAAATTACCTGGGGAAAACTTGATATACATACACCAAAATTCATCGTTGAAAGCGATGCTACCATAGTAGCACCGCTGATATTTGCCTGGGTACTTGGCTGGTAAACAGTTCTATTTTATATACAAACACAAAATTTAATGAAGAAATTATTTATTTGTTTACTGAGTGTTGTTGTAACGGCTTTCAGTATTGCTGCACAGGAAAAAGTGACGAAGACCAATGTTATTGGTAACTGGAAAATTGTTTCCCTTGCAATTCCGGGAACCGTATATTATAATATTGAAAAAGATTCTTTGTCTCCGGAAGAAACTTTGTTGGCGCAAATTGGCACCGGCGAGGACAGCGCCAAAGCTGTTGCCAATATGAAATCAGCTCTTGCGTTATTAAAAGATATGGCTTTCAAGTTCAATGCGGATGGCAAAGGAGTGATAACTGACGGGATAAATCCTGATAAGGAGATCTCTTATACCGTAGATGAGGAAGCAGCTGTGTTAACCACCATTACACTGGAAAATGGGGCAGAAGAAAAACTAAAAGCCTCTTTTGTAAAAGAGTATATGCGGCTGGAGTTTGAAGACACCGACAATCACATTGTATTTTTTGTAAGGAAACAGAAATAAAATAATCCCCGGTAACCCGGGGATTATTTTTATGTAGAAAGGTAGGGATCAAAAATTGGTGGCTGCAAAATCAGTCTCACTCTTTCAATGACAATAAAAAGACTCCTTAAGTTGCCCAAGGTTTAAAAAAAATAAAAACCCTCCCATTCCGGAAGGGTTTTTATTTAATTCATGTATTCAATCTGTTAAAACCCCCTTGGCTTTTCCAGCTTCAGGTCCCGTTTCAGCATATCATTTCTGTTGGCCATTTCCCATGCTGTATAAAACACCAGTTGTGCCCTTTTGGCCATCAGGGGATAGTTAATCTTATCAGGAGTGTCTGTCGGACGGTGATAATCGGGGTGCACCCCGTTGAAGTAGAAAATGATAGGTACTCCCTTTTCTGCAAAATTGTAATGGTCGCTGCGGAAGTAAAAGCGATTCGGGTCTTTGGGGTCATTATACTTCCTGTCCAGTTTCATTTTACTGTAGGTGCTGTTTACCTGGTCTGTAATGGCAGCCAGGTCTGTACTCAGCTTATCATCACCGATGATATAAACATAGTTAGCCGAGTCCTTATCCTTCATATACTCATTGCCGATGCGGCCTATCATGTCAATATTGAGGTCAACCGTTGTTTTATCCAGCGGGTACACAGGATGCTCTGAATAATACCGGCTTCCCCATAGTCCTTTCTCTTCACCGCTTAC
The DNA here is from genome assembly GCA_964614285.1 of uncultured Chitinophaga sp. Classification (GTDB taxonomy): domain Bacteria; phylum Bacteroidota; class Bacteroidia; order Chitinophagales; family Chitinophagaceae; genus JJ008. The sequence continues at coordinate 13,518 of CAZTKV010000048.1, forward strand.
CGTCATGAACAGAATGCTTCTCCTGGGGCCTTTGCCGGCTTTCTTTGCTTCCACAAATGCCTGTGCCAGCTCCAGTATGCCCGTAGTGCCACTGCCATCATCATCAGCACCGTAATAAATGGTAGTATCATTTCTTTTGCCAATATGATCATAATGCGCAGTGATCACTACATACTCATCTTTCTTGTCTGTACCTTCCAGTAATGCCAGTACGTTTGATACCTGAGTTGTCTTGGTAATTTTTGAATAGTTCAACTCTACTTCTGCCTTATATGTTTTTGCAGCAACAGTACCTTCTTTTATTTTGTCCATCAGGGTTTTTGCATCCTCTCCGAGGATCTTTGCTGCTGTTTCGGTGGAAATGGTAAACCCGAAAAGTGATTGGGTGGCTTTAAAGCCATTCAGGCTCCAGTTACTGCTTACAGAACCACCCTTTCTTGGAAAATTATTGTAGATAATCAGTACAGCGCTGGCACCCCTGCTAAGGGCAGCGTTCATTCTGCCTGTTACGCCGGAGGGAGAAGAAAATCCCTGCTGTGATGGTTTGTAATCTGACGGCATACCATCGGCAATCAGTACTAATTTACCTGCTATATTCAGGTCTTTATAATCATTTCTTTTATCACCATCACTGATGCCATAACCGGCAAACACCACTTCGGAGAAGCGCAACCCGGCTGAATAATTATTAGACATCGGTTGAAAATCTGCATTCAGCTCCAGCTTTTTTCCATTGATCACCAGGGAAGCATCCTGCATGGAATCTTTATATAATGGGTAATATTGTCGGTAGCTTCCATTATTGCCCGGCGTCAATCCCAGCGATCTGAAATGTTCTTCTATATAGTTAGCGGCTTTTTCCAGGCCCGGTGAAGGGGTGTCTCTTCCTTCCATTTCTTTACTGGCAATAACATACAGGTGTTTTTTCATGTCTTCTGCCGTAATGGTGGCAGCAGCTTTTGTTGCACTCTTATCTTTTTTTTGTGCAGCGGCTGCAAGTGGCACCGAAAGAATAAGGCAAACAATAATTTTTTTGATCATAGTTGTATTGATGATGAACGATAAAAATAATCCCTTCCGGCAAAAGAAGGGATAAAATATGGATGATTGGTATTGCTATTATGCACAGGCAATTTTATTCACCCGGCTGGCATGGCGTCCGCCTTCAAATTCAGTGGTCATAAATATGGCCACCATTTTTTCTGCATCACCTTCCCTTACAAACCTGGCAGGGATACAGATTATATTGGCATTATTATGTGCCCGGGACAACTGTGATAATTCTTCTCCCCAGCAAACAGCGGCACGGATGCCCTGGTGTTTATTGGCTGTGATCGCTACTCCATTAGCACTGCCGCAGATCAGAATACCAAAGGCAGCCTCTCCTTTTTCTACCGCCGTGGCAACCGGGTGGGCAAAATCGGGATAGTCAACAGAATCTTTACTATGCGTGCCAAAATCAGTGAAGTGTAAACCTTTTCCTTCCAGGAAAGAGATCAGTTCTTCTTTATAATCAAAACCGGCATGATCGCTGCCGATAGCAATAGGCTTATGAATATCAAAGGGAGAATGCATGAGGAAATTTTTAAGTGAATTGTACTAACCAATAAACTTGTACAAAGGTACTGAACTATAACATCAAACTTTGAGCAATGAAATTAGTTTAACTCCACTCTTTCATCTCTTTTTCCTGTCTTCTATTGATACGGGAGGCAATAATAATGCTGGCCTCAAATAAGAGGTAAAGCGGTATTGTTACGATCGTAAGACTGAACGGATCGGTAGAAGGAGTAATGATGGCGGCAGCTATCAATATGATAACGAAGGCATGGCGGCGATATTTTCTGAGGAAACGGCCCGTTACTACACCAATTCTTGCCAGCACCATTACCAGCAGCGGCATCTGGAATAAAACACCGACACCGGCGGTAGTATAGATCAGATTCTCCAGGTAATCAGAAAAAGAAGGCATTATCTGTATCTGCGGGCTTAGCTTGTAATTGAAATAAAAATTCACCATAAAAGGTGTCAGTATGAAATAACCGAATAAAACACCTGTAAAAAATAAAAGGGATACCCAGAAGATAACTCCCCTGGTTTTTTTAAGTTCTTTTTCTGATAATGCCGGCCTTACAAATTTCCAGAATTCCCAGAAGATATAAGGGAAGGCAAGGATGAACCCGCCGATAAAGGCCAGTGTAAAAGAAGCAATGAACTGACCTGTCATGGTATTTTCCAAAAATTTGGCTTCTACCTGTTTAAAGCAAAGCACATCTCCGATACCTATATTTTGTCCCAGGCTGCACAACCAGCGGGCAGAAATAAAATCAGAACGGGTGGGGGCGAACAGAATATCGTTCACAACAAAATCAGAATAAATAAAAACAGCCACCGCCCCGATAAGCACAGCGATCACCGAACGGATAACATGCCAGCGCAGTTCCTCCAGGTGATCGATAAAGGTCATTTCGCCTTTCGCATCCTTATCCCGCTTATTAAAAAAATCAAGTAGAGCCATTTGTTTTTATAAAGTGTGGCAAAGGTAGGAGATTGGTTAATTAGGTTGATTGGTTAATTAGGGTATTGGGGATTGGTTGATTGGGTTGATCCGTATCATCCTTCCTGCTTAATTTTCATTTCTATAAATATCGGTTAGAAGCTATCTCAAAAGTGTCAAAACCACAGCGAACACAACGTACACAGCGATACTGCTTCTGTGAATCGCCGTGCCCGCTGTGGTTTGGTTAATTGTAATACAAAATTGGCTTTTGAAACAGCTTGTAGCTATTGTGATGACCTCCTTTCGGAATGTTTTTGCAGACATATAAACCTCAAGGGTATCCAGTGTTTGCATATTGATAAGGTTTTTATAACCACTATTCAACCAATTAACCTGATCACCTGATTAACCAATACCCAATTCCCACCCTACTTCAACTTTTTCATCTTAACAGTTTCAATTCTTGTATCAGTCACATGCAT
>CAZTKV010000048.1:16599-17875 GCA_964614285.1 uncultured Chitinophaga sp.
CCTACTTCAACTTTTTCATCTTAACAGTTTCAATTCTTGTATCAGTCACATGCATCACATCAAATTCGTAGTCATCAATAATGATGCGTTCCTTTTGCCGGGGTATGGTTTCATGATAATTGATGATATACCCCGAAAGGGTTTCGGCTTCTTCCTGCCCGAAATCAAAACCATATTTTTCTTCCAGGTAGTCCAGTTCCAGGCGGCCGGAGAAGATATATTCGTTTTCCGCCAGCTGCTTTTCTACAAACTCCTCGGTGTCATATTCATCCTGTATCTCACCAAATAATTCTTCCAGCACATCTTCCATAGTAATGATGCCGGCCGTGCCGCCAAACTCATCCACCACCCAGGCAATGCTTTTTCTTTCTTTGGTAAATTTATTAATAAGGTCCGTGGCACTCATGCTCTCCGGTACGGCAGGAATAGGAAGCAATACATCCTCAATATGAGCAGGTTTTTTAAACAGGTCCAGCTGGTGCACATACCCGATGATGTGGTCGATATTATTCTCATACACCACCAGTTTACTCAGCTTGGTATCCACAAATTTTTTCTTCAATTGCTCCACCGATGATTTGCTTTCTATACCAACGATCTCTTTCCGCGGCACCAGGCATTGCCGGATCTTTACTTTCGGCAGCTCCTGTGCATTTTCCATCAGCTGGGTATTGCGTTCCTGTCTTTCATCATCACTATGCTGCTGAAAAAGATGTTTAAGGTCACTGCGTTTCAGCGCTTCTTTATTTTTATCCAGCCGGATGTTGAACACATATTTTAGTATCCACTCAGACAGATCGATAAGGGCGGCAGCGATGGGGAAGAACATCTGGTAAAACACATTCGTTACCTGTGCCAGCCGCTGCAACAACCAGTTGCTTTTGGCCCGGAAGATAGCACGGGGAATAAACTCGGCGAATAACAATACAATAAAAGTGGCCAGTACGATCTCAACCAGTATATGAACCGTATCAGACCCGATGCGGAAATATTTCCAGATGGGTTCCATCACGGTACTGATCTGCAGGCTGAGAAAAACCAGAAAAATGTTGAAACCTAAAAGGGTGGTGCCAAGAAAACGGGCCGGAGAACCAATAAAACCGGAAAGAATTTCCATGGACCTGTCTCCCTGTTTCTTTTTTATTTCCAGGCTCAGCCGGTTTGCGCTTAAAAAGGCCATTTCAATACCTGCAAAAAAGCCCATGATCAGCAGGGTGAGGATAAAGAACACTATCGAATTCCAGGCTATCATGCGGTAAAGATAGAAAAATAGCGG
>CAZTKV010000049.1:0-7745 GCA_964614285.1 uncultured Chitinophaga sp.
TGTAAGTAAAGCGGCCATCCTTATCCATCAGTTGCAGGCGATAAAATACTTTTTGGAGAGAGAGGTTGCGCAGTCCATTATCAGCAAACGCATAATTATTCCGGATACTGTTGCCGGCTCCTGCTACATTTCCAATCGTAATAAAGCTGGTACCGTCTGTACTGCGCTGTATATTGAAATGACTAAAGTTTGTTTCCTCTTCTGCCTCCCATTTCAGGTGAGTGATATTGTTAGAAACCACCCCGCTGAAATGAAGCAGGTGTAATGGTAAGGGTACCTGGAAACTGCTGATCTTCCAGAGATCGTTGAGCACACCTGATGCACTGCCATCAAAACCGTACCCGCCAAATAACCAGAGATTGCCATTGCCATCTGTCCACGATACACTGGCTGTTCTTGCACCTGATTTATTAGATGTGTCGGGCAGGCCTTGTGTGCCATATACTCCCGGCTGGTCAACAGTATTATCTCCTTTTACCCATGTCCACCTGTTGGTGGCAGGGCTATATTTCCACAGATCATTCAGGTAGCCGGTACCGGTTGCATCATAACCATAGCCGCCAAATAACCATAGTTCGCCGCCGGCATCGGTCCAGGAACTGCTTACATATCTTGCACCGGGTTTATTAGTTGTATTCGGAATTCCCTGAGTTCCATATATGCTAACCTGGTTGACGGTTTTATCACCATTGATCCATGTCCATTCGTTGGTAGCAGGGTTATACCGCCACATATCATTCAGGTTGCCTGCAAGGGTTTCATCGTAACCGAATCCGCCAAATAGCCAGAGGTTACCGCTGTTATCGGTCCATGAAGTACTTACATAGCGGGCACCAGGTTTATTGCTTGTACCAGGTATTCCTTTTGTACCATACACACCTGGCTGCTCAATGGCATTATCACCATTGACCCATGTCCATTTATTAGTAGCCGGATTATATTTCCACAGATCGTTCAGCATACCCGTAGAACTGCCATCATATCCATACCCACCGAACAACCATAAATTGCCATTAGCATCTGTCCAGGTACGGCTGCCATATCTTCCACCTGGTTTATTATTAGCATGTTCAACACCTTTTGTTCCATATACTCCCACTTTGTCAATGGTTTTATCACCCTTTACCCATGTCCATTGATTAGTGGATGGATTATATTTCCAGAGTGTATTCAGGAAACCGAAATCATTGTCGGTATATCCAAAACCTCCAAAGAGCCAGAGATTGTTATTGTTGTCTGTCCATGAAACGCTGGCATAAGTAGCACCGGGTTTATTAGCCGCATGAGGTGTTCCCTGTGTTCCGTAAGTGCTGTATTGTTCGATGATATTACTGCCTTTTACCCATGTCCAGTTATTGGTAGCAGGATCGTATTTCCAGAGATCATTCAGGTAACCCATATCAATACTTCCATATCCCATGCCTCCAAATAACCAGAGGTTGCCGGTGGTATCTCTCCAGGTAGTAGAGAAATTCCTGGCGCCGGGTTTATTGCTGCTGCCGGGGATGCCCTGTGTTCCATATACTCCTGCCTGGTCAATTGTATTATCTCCTTTCATCCATGTCCAGGGAGTTTGGGGGTCTATTTGTGCAAATGTAAAAGAGGCGTATAGCAATAACGCAATGAAGGGTAGGGTGGTCTTCATACAAGGATGGATTTGGATTCATTCAAACTTATAGAACAAAGAACCCAAATGCAATCAAAAGGAGAAATGAAAAGGGAAAATCAGGATATACCCTTATTGAAAAACAGGGTTTATTATAAGAGAAAACAAGGCAATAGTTAGCGGAGCTTATCCAATGACTTAACCAGCTTTTCATCTTTACGTATACCCCTGAATGCCATGAAATAACCAATCAGCATGATGACAGGAAGCACGGCTGTTAATGCGGGCACTGGTTTTATCAGTTTATTCATTTGCATGATGTACAAAAAGATCAAAAGTCCGGATATCAGTACACCTAATACACAAAGCCACATTTGTTGCTTGCGGTTTTTAAAAAGAAAAATAATAATGGTAGATAAGATAAGTGATCCGCCGGTCAGTATCAGCAGGAAAAATGTGCTGCCGGCATCCACTACGGTGCGAACAGAACTGTTTTGTTGTATCTCATCACCAACAACAAACGGGAACATGAAACTAAAGATGGCCGCCATAGTAGTGAGTAACAACCAAAGAGTTTGCTGACGCTGGATCATAACATACTTTATTTAATGTAACAAAAATTGAAACTACAACATTATCCCAATTCAGGATACAGCGGAAACTGTTGCATGAAAGTTTTCACTTCTTCATTTACACCTGTGATAACCGACTCATCATCTGCATTCATCAATACTTTATCAATGAAGGCAACCACTGTTTCCATATGCGCTTCTTTCATCCCTCTTGTAGTAACTGCAGGTACTCCCACCCGGATACCAGAAGTAACAAAAGGTGATTTGTCATCAAAAGGTACAGCATTCTTATTAAGGGTGATATGAGCTTTGTCCAGTGTTTCCTGTCCTTTCTTACCTGTGAGGTTCTTATTGCGAAGGTCGATCAGCATTAAGTGATTGTCTGTACCATTACTTATTAGTTGATAACCTCTCGATACAAATGCTTTGGCCATCGCCTGAGCATTTGCAATGACCTGCTTACCGTAAGATTTAAAATCTTCAGAAAGAATTTCTCCAAAGGCCACTGCTTTTGCAGCAATAACATGTTCCAGCGGTCCTCCCTGTGAGCCGGGGAATACAGCCAGGTCAAGCAACTGGCTCATGGTTCTCAGGTTTCCTTTCGGATCTTTTATACCCCAGGGATTTTCAAAGTCGTGACGCAGCATGATGATACCACCCCTTGGCCCACGTAATGTTTTATGCGTGGTAGATGAAATGATATGACAATGGTCAAACGGATCATTCAGCAATCCCGATGCAATTAAACCAGCAGGATGAGCAATATCGGCAAATACGATCGCACCGATCTCATCGGCCACTGCCCGGATGCGTTTGTAATCCCAGTCGCGGCTATAGGCAGAAGCACCGCAAATGATCATTTTTGGTTTTTCAGCCCTTGCTTTTGCTTCCAGTTGTTCATAATCCACAATGCCGTCTTTGGTAACACCATAATGAAGGGCATGGTAGGTTTTGCCACTGAAGTTGGCGGGGCTGCCATGGGTCAGGTGTCCTCCCATACTTAGATCAAGGCCTAAGAATTTTTCGCCGGGTTTCATCACCGCCAGGAAAACGGCTGCATTAGCGGAAGCACCGCTGTGCGGCTGCACATTTGCCCAGCTGGCATTAAATACTTTTTTTAACCTGTCGATAGCAATGTTTTCGATTTCATCCACCACTTCGCAACCGCCATAGTATCGCTTGCCGGGATACCCTTCTGCATATTTGTTTGTGGGAACAGTTCCCATTGCCTGCATTACCTGCAGGGAAGTAAAATTTTCAGAGGCGATAAGTTCAATACCGTTTCGCTGACGGTCCAGTTCCTTACGTATGAGGTCGAAAACAAGGGTGTCTTTTTGCATGCCGCAAAATTAAGAGAGTAGAAGGAATGAACCCCGGTAAACTATTCAGGTTTTTGTTTATTGTAAAAGTGCTATTTTCGATGGCTTTTGATTAGTTACCCCGGATTAACCTTCGGAAAAACCTCGTTAGCTCAATACATGAAAGCTATAATACCAGTGGCGGGAGCAGGTACTAAACTGCGACCTCATAGTTATACTCAACCCAAGGCACTCATTCCATTAGCAGGAAAGACGGTTCTTAGTATTATCATTGACCAGCTGAAAGAAGCGGGGATCAATGAGTTTATTTTTATCGTGGGCTACCTGGGAGAAAAGATAGAAGATTATGTAAAAAATAAATATCCTGACCTTACCGCCCATTATGTACACCAGACTGACAGGCAGGGAGTAGGACATGCCGTTCGCCTGACCGGAAACCTGGTAAACAAAGACGAAGTATTTGTAGTACTGGGGGATACTATCTGTGAGTATGATGTAAAAGAGGTGGTGAATAGCCCTGACTCGATGATCGGGGTAAGAAAAGTAGATGACCCCCGTGATTTTGGTGTAGCCGAGATCGATGAGGATGGTTATATAGAACATGTAGTAGAGAAACCCCAGATACCCAAATCGAATATGGCGATGGTGGGTATTTACAAGATCAAAGAAAGTGAACAGCTTTTTCAATGCCTCGAGAATAATATCCGCCAGGGACTTCGCAGTCACGGTGAATACAGTCTTACAGATGCACTTGATTGCATGATAAAGAACGGTGCTAAGTTTAAATCTTTTAAAGTGGAGAACTGGTTTGATTGTGGTCGTAAAGAAACTTTGCTGGAATCAAATGCACTTTTACTGAAGAAATTTGCCCCGGAAACTTTTGCAGAACAGTTCGAAAACTCAGTAATCATATCCCCGGTTAGCATTGGCGCCGGTTGTGTTATAAAAAACTCCATCATAGGTCCCAATGTTGCTATCGGAGAGAACACTACGGTGGATTATTCCATAGTCAAAGATTCTATCATCGGTTCCTTCTCCAACCTGTACGATATTGTACTGGATGATTCTGTCATTGGCAGTGATACCAATCTAAGGGGAGAGTCCCGGTCACTCAATATCGGTGACAATACAAGTATTGATCTTGGATAGTTAAGTCCCTGGTCATAATTATCTTTACTGCGACTAAAGACTAATGATTAATGACTTCTTTCTCTAATCGCATCACCAAACTTTTCAATATTGATTATCCCATCATTCAGGCAGGGATGATATGGGCAAGTGGCTGGCGGCTGGCCAGTGCAGTAAGTAATGCCGGTGGTTTAGGTATTATTGGTGCAGGATCTATGTACCCGGAAGTTTTAAAAGAACACCTGCAAAAATGCAAGGCAGCAACCAGTCTCCCATTTGGAGTAAACCTCCCTTTATTATATCCGGATATTGATAAGCATGTTCATATAATTATTGAGGAGGGAGTAAAAATTGTTTTTACCTCAGCAGGCAATCCCAAAACATGGACCAGTGCGTTGAAGGAAAATGGAATTACGGTTGTACATGTCGTAAGCTCTTCCAAATTTGCCAAAAAAGCGGAAGAAGCTGGCTGTGATGCCGTGGTAGCAGAAGGGTTCGAAGCCGGCGGACATAATGGGAGAGAGGAAACAACCACAATGGTGTTGATACCGGCTGTAGTAAATGCAGTAAAGATCCCGGTGATCGCTGCCGGGGGTATAGCCACGGGCAGACAAATGCTGGCGGCCATGGTACTTGGGGCAGAAGCTGCCCAGTTAGGAAGCCGCTTCGTAGCCAGCGAAGAGGCGTCTTCACATATAAATTTTAAAAAGGCAGTGATCAGTTCACAGGAAGGTGATACACAACTATCCTTAAAGCAACTGACACCTGTAAGGCTCCTAAAAAATGATTTTTTCAAACAGGTGCAAAAGGCCGAATTAAGCGGGGCAACTATTGAGGAATTGACTACGTTATTGGGTAGAGCGAGGGCAAAAAAGGGAATGTTTGAAGGCGATTTGAAGGAAGGAGAGCTTGAAATAGGCCAGGTCAGCGCCATATTAAATGATATTTTGCCAGCCGGCCAGATAGTGAAAAATGTGTGGAAGGAATTTACGGACGGTTTGGTAAATCCGGTGAAAATGCTCTAATTTTAAACCTACCACCAGAACAAAGGGAAGTGCTGAAGGGTTATTTTACAACCATTCAAAAAAGTACAATGAAACAAAAATCTCTACTGCTGGCATTTTGCCTGTTGGGTTTTGTTGTTGCAAAAGCAAACAACGGACCCGGTGATGGCAAAAAAGATGAACTGAATGGCATTGTCGTTCATTCAGAAACAAAAAAGCCTTTGAAAGATGTGAGTGTTACGGCTTACCTCGTATCCAAAAAAGAGAAAATTGTGCTGAGTGATGATGAGGGGGGCTTTTCATTTGATGAATTAAAGCCCGGTACCTATAAGTTTGTATTTGAAAAATCCGGGTTTAAAAAGATCACAAAGGAAAAAGTCGTTATAAAAACAGATGAAACTTTCCTGATGAAGATCGAAATGATAGAAATGAGTGATTTCGAGATCATGCCTTCTCCGTTTAATGTAGGCGGATTGTAAAAAACCAAATTTATAATATAAAAAACCCCTTTCATTTTATTGAAAGGGGTCTTTGTTTTTCACGGCTGGTTTTGGCAAACTTTTTTGATCAGTCCATGTCCATATCAAAATCGTCATCGGATTTTTCTATGCTGAACTTTTTATGTTTTTCCAGGAACTTACGATACTTATTATAAGTCTGTTCAGAAACTTTCTTTCCATTGATAAAAAGTTCACCATCCTTATGTTTTAGTGTGTAGCCTTCTTTTTTATTGATCAGGCCATCACTCTCCAGTCCGTTTACAAACTCCTTGTATTCTTTGATCTCTGCTTTGGCTTTTTCAATTTCTACTTTAGCATTGGCTAATTCCTTTTCGAGTTTGGGGCCAAGGTCTTTCATTTCTTCCTGTACTTTTTGTAACTCTTCCTGCACATGTTTCATGTCGATGTTCTTTACTTTATCCATCTCTGCCTTCATTTTATCCCAGTCTATCTTTGCCATTGACTGCTGTACTTCCGCTTGTATTTTGGCCATATCTACCTGCTTCATGGCATTGGTAATTTCAGTTTTGATATTATTCCAGTCTACCTTTGCCATAGAGGCTTCCACTTCTTTTTTGATTTTATCAAAATCCACTTCTTTCATAGCCTGTTCTATTTCCAGCCTTATTTTATCGGCATCAATTTTTTTCAGGGCTTCTGAAAGTTCTTTCTGCATCTTATCCATGTCAATTTTTAAATCTGCTCCGTCCAGTTCTGCAAGCACATCATCAAGATCACGGATCTTCTTTTCCCGGTCTTTTGACTTTTTGGGAACAGTATCATTGGCAGATTGCTGGTATTGCCCCGGCGACTGGCGGTGATCCCAGGAAACAAGCCCGATGGTAAGGCCTGCAGTAAGAAGAATAAGAAATAACCTGCCGGTTGTGAAGGTTGTTGGTTTCATAAACGAAAATTTTAAAGATTGTGTTTAAATTGTTTTTCACGAAATACTTCGTACCAAATATACGACTGATTTCGTATTATGAAACAATCCCGCCGGGAAAAGGGAAATTTTAACAAAAAGCCCTTACCATAGGGGTAAGAGGCTTTAATGTGTATATACTATTGTATCAGTTTTTTCGAAATGCCCAGCGGATCATTTCTTTCCAGGTTGGTTTTTTGCCATACATAAGGATACCTGTACGATAGATCTTTGCCGCAAACCATACGGTGAAAATAAAGCCAAGTACCAGCAGTCCCATAGACAATGCTAACTGCCACCAGGGTACTGTACCAGGTACCCCATAGGGTATTCTTGCCATCATTACGATTGGAGAACTAAAAGGAATGATACTGCCCCAGACTGCAAGTGGTCCTGTTGGATCTGATATGGCGGCTGTCATCAAAGCAATAGATATAATGACCAGCATAGTGATGGGAAAACTCAGTGATTGTGCTTCCCGCATATCCTCATTCACGGCACTGCCGATAGCGCCATACAGGGATGAGTAAAAGAAGAAGCCGGCCAGGAAATAAAACCCAAAACAAAACAGTATCAGCGGCACATTCACACTGGTAAATATTTTCTGCATGCTGCCCACCATTTGTGTAGCCATGCCACCTGACCCGGATGCTTTACCCACATTGTATACAATCAGTATGAATGCTATCCATAA
>CAZTKV010000049.1:7845-16150 GCA_964614285.1 uncultured Chitinophaga sp.
GCTGCAGTAGATCCGCTTCCATATGATTTATTGGATTTAAAGAAAAGGCTGTCAGAGCCTTCTTTCCAGTCAATCGCCGGGATTACAATATACCCATCATAGCCGGCCGTTTTATAATCGGCAATTACTTTATCAGCGTTGCCTTTTACAAGTGTTAACAGGGAACTGTTATCTGCCACATTTTGTTTACTGATTGCTGATTCTGTAAAATACCCGGAGGAGTCGATGATTGCTACATGCAGATTTTGCTTGCTTTTTTCTGCAATAAAGCCCATACCGAATATTAAACCCAGATAAAGCAATGGGAACAAGAGGGTAGAAATGATAAATGTTTTCTTCCGCACCCTTGTCAGGTATTCTCTTTTTATGATAATCCAGATCTTATTCATGACAGATGGTTAAATGGTAAATTAATTTATGCCTCTATTTTTTGAAATTGGCGGGCAGTGGGTGTTCCTTCCACCAGTTTGATGAAAATATCATTGAGTGAAGGCAATATTTCATTGAAAGATTGAATGGAAATACCCTGTTGCAACAGGTATTGCAACACAGCATTTGGGCTTTGCCCTTCTTTTATCCGGATCACATGTGAGTGATCTTTTGACCCGATCAACTCAAAAGGTGTCATACCATTTAGTGATGATAAGGTCTGTTCAGAGCCAATACTGAACAGGTTTTCTTTAAATTCCTGCTTTACCTGCTTCACGGTTCCGTCCAGTATCTTCTTTCCTTTATTCACCAGGACAATATGATTACAGATCTCTTCCACCTGTTCCATACGGTGTGTGCTGAATATGATGGTGGAACCGCTTTGAGCCAGGTTGAATATTTCATCTTTGATCAGGTTACTGTTTACAGGGTCCAATCCGCTGAAAGGTTCATCGAGGATAATAAGCTTTGGTTCATGTAACACGGTCGTAACGAATTGCAGTTTTTGCCCCATTCCTTTTGAAAGATCTTCTACTTTCTTGTTCCACCAGCTTTCCATTTCAAATTTGATGAACCATTTTTTGATCTTGGCCATGGCATCTTTGTGACTGAGCCCCTTCAACTGCGCCAGGTACATGGCCTGTTCGCCAATTTTCATTTTCTTATACAGGCCTCTTTCTTCGGGCATATAACCGATATAACCTACATCATTAACAGGGTCAAATTTTTTGCCATCAAAGATGATATGTCCTTCATCGGGATAGAAGATACCGGTGATCATTCTTATCAAAGTGGTTTTTCCGGCGCCGTTAGGACCCAGTAAACCAAATATCTGCCCCCGTTCTACTGTAAGGCTGATATCATCAACTGCTTTTTGAGTGGCAAAGTATTTCTTCAGATTTTGTAATTCAAGAATAGCGGCCATAGTGATGATTTTGGAACGTAAAATTACCCCTCTGACCGGATTTTCATCGTAAAATCGGTGAACTGTACATTAAGAGGTGTCAACTGCCTGCATAAGTCGTCAATGGTGGCGGAAAAAGTATGTATTACCATTGAATAAGCATAAGCTGCATTACCGCTTTGCTGTTGTTGCCCGGTTGCCGGGTTTCAGCTAACACTTGCAGTTTGTTTGCCGCTGTAAACCGCATCGTATTTACTTTTAAAGAAGGTCCATACTTTCCCTGGAAGGATTTGCTGTATAATTCATACCCATCCGTGCTGCCTTCTTTTATTTTAAGTAAGCAGATTTTAGCCGTAACAGGATTCCAGAAAGAGAGATGGATGACCTTTTCGGTCTCATCAATATAGATGGTTGGATATAACAAATTAAAGTACCCTTTTCTTCCGGAATCTCCCTGCCAGATTGCTGGCTCCAACCTTGCAGAATCCGTGTTGACAGGATAGATACTTATTATTTGTGAATGATCTTTTGTCAGTTCGTTAGTTATGATAACAGGAATACCGGTGTTGGTCCCTGCAAGCTGTATTTCCTGGTTTTCCATACTGCTTTTTTTGTGCAGCGAGTCTGGCAAAGTAAAACGGCGGTAATAATAATTGCTGTCTTCTTTAAACAGGTAAAGAAATTCATATTGCACATTAAATGAATCCGCTTCAAATGTGTGAACCGGGGAAAAGCTGCTGAATTTTTTGACCAGGTAGTAAGTACCTGAATGATCACTGAAGACCGAGTGAATGTCAAAATCAGTACTCAGGGATATGCCAGGACTATAGCGGGAGGAAAGAGAGTCAAAGTAAATAAGGGTTTCGAGTATAGAGGATGTGTCTTTCTTGTGCTCTTCGTTGGTCAGATGATACCTGGTATAAAAGTTCGGTTCCAAAGTATCATTGTAAAAAGAAGTTTTCTCTGAAATGTAGGAATAACGGATTTCATCCGTGTTGCCAAAATAGTACCTGAAATTATTCAGGATATAAGGATAGAAATAGTTTCCCTTTTCTGTTTTTACATGGCTTAGCCGTACCCTGCAATCACTTAGCCGGCTGTAATTACCGGTACTTACTACTTTATACAGGAGTGGTTTGAAATGCTCTTTTCCTGTATAGGTATTATAAGCAGTAAGAAAAGTAGTTTGAAGAAAATTATTTAATGAACCTCCCCTGTAATTGTCAAGTGTTTGTTCCATCATCCTGAACTGGATGTAGCCATAAAGCCGGAGGAACCGGATCTCATCTTTTTCATAATAGTCAAAAAAGCTGTTCATGGGATTAGGGGCACACCACTTGTCCATTGGGATATAGAAATCTGTCTTTGCAGAATCGGGTATCAGGGCGGCTGTTTGTTTTACCAGTGAGAGAAACAGCTTTTTGTGCATGTCGAGCTTTTTATTGCCATTGAATGTATTGGCAAAAGCTGCCAGGCATTGATTCGCTATTACTTCCTCACAGGTATAGTCGTCATCAAAATCACTAACGAGGTTATAACTCATATAATGTCCCATCTCATGGGCATAAATAAGTGTAATGGAATAATTGGCTGCCTGCCATGCCAGTGAGTCTGTTTTGTACAGGGATTTATAATTCCACCTTCCGGCTGTGAATTGTGTGGAGTAGTTTTTCCAAAACTCTTTTGTCTGATGGAATTTTATAAGTGAAGTGGCTTCTATTCTTTTGTTCTTGTGTTCATAAAAACTGACCAGTTGTTTTATACCCCTTTCTTTAAAATGCAGGAAGGGGTCTTTAAATGCAGGCATGCCAAACATATTTCTTACAAATTCAAATGCTTTATCACTGTTGCCAGAAAGCATAACCTTTTCAAAAGCAGCTGCATTGTTTTGTGATAATAAATGAGAGGAGAGAAGGAATAAAGGGAGTAAGAATACCGTCTTTTTCATCCCTGAAAATAACAGCTTTTTCACTGATTGGACTCAGGGGATAACGGTATTTTATAAGGTAAAGAACAAGCCAGTTATTTGTCTTGCCACTCTTTCCCCATCCATTGCGGCGCTTACAATACCTCCTGCATAGCCTGCCCCTTCACCACAGGGATATAAGTTCCTGATCTGCGGATGTTGTAAAGTGACCGGGTCTCTTGGTATACGAACAGGAGAGGAGGTTCTTGATTCTGTTGCCACCACAACAGCTTCATTGGTAAAGTACCCTTTCATCTTTTTCCCATATTCCTTAAAGGCCTGTTGCAGGCCTTTATGAATAAATGGTGGTAATACCTCTTTTAATGAAGAAGAGCTGACACCTGGTAAATAAGAACATACAGGAAGGGAGGATGAAATTTTATTTTCGGCAAAATCAACTAAGCGTTGGGCAGGGGCCACAAATTTTCCTCCCCCTGTTTCAAATGCTTTTTTCTCTACGGCTTGCTGAAAGAACATGGCCGCCAGCGGGCCATGCTGTTTGAAAGACTGAAAATCTTTTTCTTCCACTGTTACCACAATACCACTGTTGGCAAAGGGATTATTTCTTTTAGAAGGGCTCCATCCATTTACAACCAGTTCACCCGGTGAAGTGGCTGCGGGAGCAATAATGCCACCCGGACACATACAAAATGAAAAAACTCCTTTGCCATCCACTTGCTGTACCCAACTATAGGAAGCCGGAGGTAAAAAATCGCCACGGACCGGACAATGATACTGGCTGCTGTCAATAAGTGATTGAGGATGTTCCACTCTAACACCCAGGGCGAAGGGTTTTGCTTCTACCAGTATTTTTTTGGCATGAAGTAAACTGAAAATATCCCTGGCAGAATGGCCGGTGGCAAGAATAAATGCATCTGCTTCAAAATGGTTTCCATCGGCTGTCTTTACTCCTGTTATCCTTTCATCCTGAATATGGAAACCTGTCACTTTCTTTTCAAATAAAAATTCTCCGCCACAGTCCAGGATTTTATTTCGCATGGCAGTAATGATCTGTGGCAGTTTATTAGTTCCGATATGCGGATGAGATTCATATAAAATCTTTTCTTCAGCCCCAAAATGAACGAACAGGGCAAGTATGCGGTTGATATCGCCCCTTTTGCTGCTACGGGTATACAATTTTCCATCACTATAAGTACCGGCACCGCCTTCGCCGAAACAATAATTACTGTCGGGATTCACTTCCCCTTCTTTATTCAATAAGGCAAGGTCTCTTCTCCGGGCTCTTACATCTTTTCCCCTTTCCAGGAGGATAGGTTTAATACCTTTTTCAATCAGTTGTAATGCGGCGAATAAGCCAGCTGGCCCGGCACCAATGATAATGACTGTTCGTACAGCTTTTTTTACTTCTCTAAAATCAAAAGAAGTTAATTCTCTTTGCTGATAAGGTTCATTAATAAATACTTTCAGGGTGAGATTGATCCAGGGTTGCCTGCTGCGGGCATCTATTGATTGTCTCAGGATATGAAAACCACTTATAGCAGTTGCTTGTACTGCTTCAGTACGGGCAATATATCTTTTTATGATAGCCTCATCTGCTGCTTCTGAAGGCAGCAATTTAAGAGAAATGTCTTTTTTCATATTGTCAGGTTTTTATCCTGAAAAATCTTATGCAAAGATGCAAAGAAAATTCCGGGATAATTTTTTCATTTTTTTGTTATGAAAGTAAAATAGTAATACCTTCAAACGAGTTGGACAATTATGAATACAAGGTTATTTTCTTCAGCGGCTCTGATACTATTTCTACTGGCAGGTATTTCCTGCAAAACTCCTTACCAGAGTCAAGCTCTTCAGTACAAGGGATACCGTATCAGTAATACACAACAACAGGATTCGGCAGTTCTTGTTTTTTTAAAACCATACAGTGACAGTGTGAACAGCAGTATGAATGCAGTAGTGGGTATTGCTGAAACGAGTCTTGAAAAAAAACAACCTGAAGCAACGTTGGGTAATTTTATGGTGGATGCATTTTTGATTATGTCCAGGGAAAAGTATAACACAGATGTAGATGTTGCTTTTGTAAACTTTGGCGGAATCCGCCTGACCCAATTACCTGCAGGCAGTGTTACAAGAGGTAAGATTTTTGAGTTAATGCCTTTTGATAATTTATTAATTCTTCAAAAAGTGAAAGGCAATGTACTGCAACAATTACTAGATCTTACAGCTGACAGGGGAGGCTGGCCAATGGCCGGATTAACCATGCAGATAAAAGATAAAAAGGCTGTCAATGTGATGATAGGTGGCAAACCGATAGATCCTGACCGGGTGTATACGATCGCTAATTCAGATTTTATCGCCAATGGAGGCGATAATGCTGACATGCTTCGCCCTATTCCGCAAATAACGAATGGCTACCTGATGAGGGATGCTATTTTTGATTATATCAGCAAATTGAAAAGCCAGGGTAAAAATATTACTGCAACCATAGAAAACCGGGTTACCAATGCTCAGTAGAAAGAAGTTTATCAGGCAGGCAGCCTTATCAGCAGGGGCGCTAATGGCGGGACCTTCCATAATGGAAGCAGCCGGGTATCTAACCCCTTTGAAACTGACCATTTTACACACCAACGATACGCATAGCCGGCTTGAGCCCTTTCCCATGGATGGTGGCCGTAACCAGGGATTGGGAGGAGTGGCCGGGCGGGCCAGGCTGATCAGCCAGATCAGGAAGGAAGAAGAACATGTATTGCTCTTCGATGCGGGTGATATATTCCAGGGCACTCCCTATTTTAATATATATAAAGGAGAACCTGAAATAAAGGCGATGACATCGTTAGGCTATGATGCCTGTACTATCGGTAATCATGATTTTGATGCAGGAATGGAAAACCTTGCCACACAGCTTACCAGTCATGCCAATTTCCCGATGCTTGTTTGCAATTATGATTTTGCCGGCACACCGATGGAATACAAAACACAACCGTATAAAATTTTTAAAAAAGGCCAGTTAAAGATTGGAGTGTTTGGTGCAGGCATTGAAGGAAAAGGATTGATACCGGATAATTTATTTGGTGCAACAAAATACCTTGACCCGGTTCAGAAAGCAAATGAAGTGGCATATGAACTGAAGAAATTTAAATACTGCGATATGATTATTTGTTTATCACATCTCGGTAATCAATACAAAGGAAGTGACAAAGTAAGTGATGAAGTACTGGCGAAACAATCAGAACATATTGATCTGATCATCGGCGGGCATACGCATACTTTTTTAGATGCGCCGGTAATATACAAAAATAAAAAAGGTAATGATGTGGTAGTAAATCAGGTGGGTTTTGCAGGTATTATTTTAGGGAGGCTTGATTTTGAATTTTCCAAATTTTCAGGCCAAAAATTAGCAAAAAGCCATACAATTTCTGTTTCACAAAAATCAGGGGGATAAAAATTTTTTTTTAGAAAAGAAATGGTGATATTCGCCTCCCTGTCCAACTTTTTTAATTGACAATGTGCAAAGATTTTTAATGGACAAACTCAGGAACAACTATAGTTAATACGACATAAACTGCTTACTGACTGATGGAGAAAAATGCTGAAAAAATCTGGACGAATTGTTTAAAGATCATCAAGGATATTGTTGAATGGCAGCATTACAAGACCTGGTTCGAACCTATCAAACCCGTATCGCTTAAAAATAATGTTCTCGTCATCCAGGTTCCCAGTCAATTCTTTTTCGAATATCTCGAAGAACATTATGTAAATTTATTGGCAAAGACTTTGAAGAGAGAATTGGGTAAAGAAGCCCGTTTGGAATATCGTATCATGGTGGACAGTGGTAACAGCAAGAACAAACCAGTTACGATGGATGTAAGCGGGCAGGGTTTTAAAACTTTTTCAAATAACGAAATGGATTTTCCTTTAGTCATAAATAATCCTGTTAAGAATCCCTTCGTTATACCGGGTCTTAAGAAAATGCAGATCGACCCGCAGCTGAATCATATCTACACATTTGAGTCTTTTATTGAAGGTGATTGTAACCGGGTGGCCCGTCGTGCCGGTAAAACAGTGGCCGAAAAGCCGGGAGCCAATTCCTTTAATCCGCTGGTTATTTATGGTGGTGTAGGATTAGGCAAGACCCACCTGGCGCAGGCAATAGGTAATGAGGTAAAAAGATTGCACCCTAACAAGGTCGTATTGTATGTAAGTTCCGAGAAGTTCATCAACCAGTTCATGGATCACAGCCGGAACAATGCGATAAATGATTTTATCCATTTTTACCAGCTTATCGATGTACTGATCATTGATGACGTACAGTTTTTTGCAAAGGCTGAAAAATCACAGGATGCTTTCTTTGCTATATTCAATCATTTGCACCAGTCACATAAACAACTGGTACTTACTTCGGATAAATCGCCAAAAGACCTGGAAGGTGTGCAGGAAAGATTACTGAGTCGTTTTCGCTGGGGCCTCAGCGCTGATCTGCAGGTACCGGAATATGATACCCGCATAGAGATACTGGAGAAAAAGATGAAGAATGACGGTCTGGAGATGCCAAAAGAAGTGGTTAAGTACATTGCATATAATATAAGTAATAACGTAAGGGAACTGGAGGGGGCATTGATATCACTGTTGGCACAATCTTCGCTAAACAGAAGGGAAATAGACCTTGACCTGGCAAAGAAAGTGTTACGGAATTTTGTAAAATCATCAAGCAAAGAAATTACGATCGAAACCATTCAAAAAATGGTTTGCGAGTACTTTGATGTGCCATACGATAAGCTGTTGCAGAAGACCCGCAAAAGAGAGATCGTACAGGCCCGGCAGATCACTATGTACCTGGCAAAGGCTTTTACTAAAAACTCATTGAAAACCATTGGAGAGCATTTCGGCGGCCGGGATCATACTACTGTTATCCATTCCTGTCAGACAGTGAAGGATTTAATGGATACGGATGGTGTATTCAGGGAAAATGTACTTGAATTGCAGCAAAAAGTACAGTTGGCTGCTATGTAAAATACTACTGGACGGTTTCAAGGATATTGAAACAAAAT
>CAZTKV010000049.1:16250-17494 GCA_964614285.1 uncultured Chitinophaga sp.
GGAGAGGTGCCTGAGTGGCCGAAAGGGCCGGTTTGCTAAACCGTTGTACGGGCTTAAACCTGTACCGAGGGTTCGAATCCCTCCCTCTCCGCAACCCAATTTCATTGCCCGCTATGGCGGGCAATTGCTTTTAAGTAATTACACTACTACCCAATCATCGATGCTGGGTAGGGATTCATCTTTTAAATGCTTTTCACTACTATTTTATTCCATTATTTGTTGTAGATTAATTTCACTTTTTTGAATAAAATGGATTATTTATCCCCCTGGTTCTGACAATTCTGATGTCGATGAAACTTAATGATCGAAAACATCCCATTTTTTTGCTTTTCAGGATTTTAAATGATAAATTTGACTTGCAGTAAATGTTAATTTTCAGGACAGACAGGTAATTATTTTTTCACCCGACTTTCGCTTCTTAAGTAGATAACAGACTGCAGGATTAGTGTATGCAATACATCATGGCTGAAAGCTATTGATTTGGTATTCTGCGCTGATCATCATTTGCCTATCTTAGAATTTTCGAACATACATTATCCTGGAAAACTTTCTTTTTCCTTTATCCTCTTGAATTGACTATACCAATTTTTGGTGTAAGCTTTATTCGTATTGACATTATTACTACAAACCAAACAAGCTGAAATGAGAAAGTTCATTGCTACAGGATTCAATTCTTTCCTGGTATTGTTTTTTGCCTTATTGTTTTCGGTAAATCAACTGAGCGGGCAAACTACGCTTACAACATTGCCAAACCCACCTTATAATGGAGGCAACTCACTCGGTTCGCCGGCACAAGTAAGTTTTGTAATAGAAAATACCAATGGATTCCCGGTATTGCTTACGGCCATATCAAACTGGTGTACCACTACAGAAAATAATTCAATATGGCAGTTGTACTATACAGCTTCTGCATTGTCTGGTTCGGCGACTGATGTAACAGCCGCTCCCTGGACATTGGCAGCAACTTCTTTAGCCACACCGGTAGCTGCTACCGGTATCACCCCATTAAATTTCCCGGGGCTGAGTTTTACCATACCAGCCGGTACGCAATATCGTTTTGCATTACGTAATACAGGGCCCGGTAATTGCCGGTATTCAGGAACAGGCAGTGCCATTGCTCCAAACACTTTTAGTGGCGGAGGTGTGAACCTTAAATTAGGAGATGTACAGATAGCCGGACAAAGTGTGGGTTATGGTGGTTCAGGAACCGCACTTACACTTACTCCAAGATATTTTACGGGAGC
>CAZTKV010000050.1:0-2119 GCA_964614285.1 uncultured Chitinophaga sp.
ATTTTAAAAATATCAAAGACAGAAATGGCTTCGTGAGGCAAGATGAAAGATTTAAAATCAAAAATACAGTAAAAAGAACCCCGTCGCTGCAAGCAGGACGGGGAAGCAGAGCATAAGCAGTAAAGGCTCAGCAATTATTGAACATCTACCAAATCGATCTCAAAATATAATATCGCATCCGCAGGGATAGCACCGTATCCTGTACAGCCATAGGCCAGCGATGAAGGAATAATCAGTTTAATAGTACCTCCCTCCTGTACCAGCGGAAGACCCAACTGCCAGCCCGGAATCACCTGGTTTACCGGAAAAGTGACGGGAGTACCTGCCTGGGTGTCAAAAACAGTCCCATTCAGCAGTTTTCCCACATATCGCACAGATACGGTAGAATTAATGGTAGGAGCAGGTCCGGTTCCGGCAGTCACTACTTCATAATGCAGTCCGCTGCTGTGGGCGGTAGCTGTTATTCCGTTTGCAAGCGCATAATTCACTATAGTTGCCTGCTCACTTTCAACAGTCTTTGCATTACAGCTATTGTCTTTCAGGCAACCACTGTTTAGCATTAAAAAACCAGATACAGATAAAAAAAGGAAAAAATTCTTCATATTAAGATGTTGGTACAAAATCCAGAGTAAGACCCTGGAAAACTATTATTCGCTGCAAAAAAAGGAATTATTTTTTAATCTTTCGCCTTCTTATCCAGTAGTTCACGGTAACGCTGCTCATTCATATCCCACCGGTGACGGGCAGAGAATATGACTATAAAAACTACAATAGAAAGCGCCGCTACCAGTAAAACGATGATCAAAGAAGAGTTTTCCCTGAACATAACCATTTGCGCCCTGCTATACCAACCCGAAAGAAGGTTCGCAAAAATGGTAATAACAAGTATGACCGCCAGAGGTAGCCCCACATATATCTGGCGCAGTACTTTTTTTTTCGCCAGCCTGTTCTCTTCCCAATAACTGATAAAATCCGTTTCTTGTTTGGTAAGCATAATTGGTGCAAAGTTAAACCACAGAGTTTTCCGGTACTTGTATTGGTGGTATAAAATATTTATATTGTATCCTTTAAAAGCCAAAACTTTGAAACTAGCACAGATACTTGCCCAATATCTCTATTCCACCCGGAGACTGGATCTGCCCGGTATTGGCACATTCCTGCTTGATTCAACAATTGTTGTCGATCCCGAATCTGACAAAAACAGCAAAAAAGACTTTGGCGAAGGCATCACATTTGAAAATAATCCTGGCATTAAGGAAAATCAGGCTTTGATCGACTTTATTTCATCGCAAACCGGGAAAATCAAAGCATTGGCAGCAGCAGATCTTGATTCTCACCTGTGGCTGGGACAACAGTTCCTGAACATAGGAAAACCTTTTATGCTGGATGGTATCGGCAGTCTTGTAAAAACACAATCCGGTCAATACAGTTTCTCTCCCGGCCAGCTTACACCAGAAATATTAAAAGAGCAACCGGCTAAACAAGTGGGTTATACTGAAGTTGATAACAACACAGATGTTTCTAACTACAAAGACATCCTCAACCCCAGAAGAGAAAAAGTGCAATGGAAAAAGCCTGTAGCAATACTTTTAATGCTTATTGGTTTGGCATTGGCTATTTGGGGAGGCTATATTATTTACAAGAATACAACAGCTGATGCCAACGGTAACAGCACTACCGCTCCGGCTACAAAAATACCAGAGCCTGCTGCACAAAATGCCAACGACACTGCTGCAGTTCAAAAAGGGAATGTAACAATCCCGCCCCCAATTGTAACACCAGCGGGCAATTACAAATTTGTTATTGAAACAGCCGGCAGGGAAAGAGCTTTCAAACGTTTCAAATTTTTGAAAGAATTGCCTACAACAATACAGATGGGAACAAAAGACTCTGTCAATTTCACCTTATTCTTTATACTCCCGGCCACTCCTGCGGATACAGCCAGGATCAAAGACTCTTTGAGAATTTCCTATACCCCAAAATGGAGCAAGGCTTACATTGAACAATAAAAAAAGCCACCTTAACAGATGACTTTATTTTATGAGGTCCCGACCAGATTCGAACTGGTGTAGGAGCTTTTGCAGAGCTCTGCCTAGCCACTCGGCCACAGGACCATTTT
>CAZTKV010000050.1:2219-5284 GCA_964614285.1 uncultured Chitinophaga sp.
CACAGGACCATTTTTTTAAACCGCTGCGAAAATAAAGCATATTTTTGAAATAGGTTTATTTACATCATATTAAACTAGTTATATGAGCCGGATCGCAGAATCAGAACTCATTATTAATGACCGGGGAGCTGTCTATCATATCGACCTCCGCCCCGATGAACTGGGCGATACTGTGGTAACAGTAGGAGACCCGGACCGGGTAAAAGAAGTGAGCAAGTATTTTGACAGTATTGAGGTAAAACGTCAGCACCGGGAATTCATCAGCCATACCGGGTACATCAACAAAAAGAAAATTACGGTTCTTTCATCAGGCATCGGACCTGATAATATTGATATAGTCATTAATGAACTCGATGCCCTTGTAAATATTGATTTTGAAACCAGGGAAATCAAAAAACAGCTTAAGTCCCTCAATATTATCCGTATCGGTACTTCCGGTTCATTGCAAAGTGATATTCCGGTGGACAGTTTTGTAGCATCCACCCATGGACTTGGAATAGACAACCTGCTCAATTTTTACCGCTATGAACAAAATGATGAAGAGCAGCAACTGATCCACTCCTTTGTTACTCATACACAAATTCACGGGCAGATCGGTCATCCTTATATTACAAGTGGTGCCGGCTCCTTAATAAAACATTTTGTAAAAGATTTTCATCACGGCATTACAGTAACCTGTCCTGGTTTTTATGGCCCGCAGGGAAGGATTCTCAGATTGGGTATCCGTAACCCGGAGCTGATCAACCGGCTTACCGATTTTCGTTTCGGGCAGCATCGTATTACTAATTTTGAGATGGAAACCTCTGCCATCTATGGGCTGGGTAAATTGCTCGGGCATAATTGCCTTGCCGTAAATGCTATTGTGGCTAACAGGATAAAGAAAGAGTTTTCCAAAGATGGAAAAGCAGCTGTTGAAAATTTAATCAAAAAATTCGTTCAGATATTTTCAGAAAGTATTTAATGCAATTACATTTTTTTAAATACCAGGGCACAGGCAACGATTTTATTATAGCTGACAACAGGAAAAATGAATATGCCTGGCTGACGACAGAACAGATACATCATTTGTGCGACCGCCGTTTTGGTATTGGCGCAGATGGCCTGATGCTGCTGAATGAAAAAGAAGGCTATGATTTTGAAATGAAATATTATAATGCCGATGGTAAAGAAGGAAGCATGTGTGGCAATGGCGGACGTTGTATCACCAAGTTTGCTTACCACCTTGGCATTCATCATGAACTGTATCATTTCCTTGCCTCAGACGGGCCACATGAAGCGGAGATCGATATTGATGGCATCGTTTCCCTTAAAATGAAAGATGTAGATTCTATTAAAAGATTCCACAATGATCTGATCTTAAATACCGGTTCTCCTCACTATATAAAAATCGTAGATGATGTAATGGATGTTGATGTCTATAAAAAGGGGCATGATATCCGCTATAGCCGTGAGTTTGCGGAGGAAGGCATCAACGTAAATTTTGTGGAGCAACTGAACAACACCAATAAAATAATCGTCAGGACCTATGAAAGAGGGGTGGAAGACGAGACCTATTCCTGCGGCACGGGGGTTACCGCTGCGGCACTGATAAGTTACCATAATGAAAATGGTTTTAACGATATAGAAGTAAAAACATTAGGCGGTACACTCTCCGTAGAATTTGACAGAACGGATGATGAAAAATATGAGAACATCTGGCTTTGCGGTCCTGCTGAAAAAGTATTCGAGGGCAGCATCGAAGTAAAATAAGAGCTTCATTTAAATGTTACCATTTCCCCATCAACTGTTCGGGTATAAAGATTAGAAAGCAAATCTGAAAGTGCAGGCTTACCTTTGCGGCGGCTTATGATCAAGTATTTTAAAAATATTAACCAGCAAACGGTAGAGATCAATTTTCCGGAGACGGGCGCCTGGATAAATGTCTCTCCCCCATTGAAACAGGAAGAGTTTTCTGAACTTTCTTCCGGGCTGGATATACCTATTGACTTCCTCACCGACTCGCTGGATATTGATGAAAGGAGCCGCTTTGAAGAAGATGATAATGTAAAGCTTCTCGTCATCAAGACACCAACAGAGAATAACTCATTCAACGAGAGTGATGCATATTACATTACTATTCCTATATGTATTATTCTTACCCATAACCAGATTTTAACTGTTAATTCCTTTGATAATCCTGCTATCAAAAAATTTCTGCACACTTTTCAGAACCGCCACCCGGATAAAAAGAATATGATGGTGCTGAAAATTTTTGAGAAAGTGGTACAGAACTATATGGAGCACCTCAAAGAGATCAACCAGCGGCGAAACACATTCGAACAAAAATTATATGCGGCCAGCCGGAATGAACATTTGCTGGAACTGATGCGGATACAAAAGAGCCTTGTTTATTTCGTAACAGCTATTCGTTCCAATGAATTACTGTTCATGAAGCTGCAACGAACCAATTTCCTTGCCCTGAATGAAGAAGAAAAAGAATTCCTCGATGATCTTATCGTAGATAATTCGCAGGCACTGGAAATGGCCAATATCTACAGCAATATCCTCAGCAGTACATTGGATGCTTTTGCCGGCATTATTGCCAACAACCAGAATGAAGTACTGAAAAGATTATCCGTGATCACTATTGTATTGACTTTACCTGTACTGGTAGCCAGCATCTATGGCATGAACGTTCCAATTCCTTACCAGGAATCCAAACTGGCATTCTACATGCCTGTTGGGCTGTCCCTCATCATTTCCTTATTCATCGGCTGGTTTTTCCTTAAGAAAAAAATATTCTGATCTATTATGCACCGGTTCAATATCAGGGTTTATGGTATACTGCGCAATGAACAAAAACAGGTATTGGTTAGTGATGAATTGATCCGTGGCAGTTATATCACCAAATTTCCGGGCGGAGGACTGGAATTTGGAGAAGGCACCCGGGATTGCCTGCAACGGGAATTTATGGAAGAGATGAACCTGAAAGTGGAAGTAGGCCATCATATTTACACCACCGATTATTTTCAAATGTCAGCTTTCAACCCGGAACACCAGATCATTTCAATCTATTATTTCGCAAC
>CAZTKV010000050.1:5384-11547 GCA_964614285.1 uncultured Chitinophaga sp.
GGCCATAATAATACGCCGGCAGTAAGGTTTACTGACAGCTCATTACCCAGCAGCTTTATATTAAGCGGGGAGAATCCCAGTGTTTTTTCCAACGAAAATATTTTCACCCCGATTATTTCCGCTATCAATGCATTAGCAATAAAAAAACCTCCCAGTATCAGGAAAAGTTTGGTTGGCTTATTTCTGATAATGGCTTGTATCATATTTCAATTTGAGAATACAAATAATTTGCATAAACGATATATCCAAGCAGGATACAAAAAACAATAATATTGGCTACAATAAGCCAGGCAGGAACAATAGAACCCGGCTTTTTCCCCGCTATCCACAGAATCAGGTAACAAAGCAATGTAACGGGCACAATGATCATCCCCATAAAAAAACCAATAGTGATAATGGTGGAAACCATATTATCATCCTGCACCCAGTTCCTGAAAAGAAGCGATAAAGATAACAGGAAAAAAAGGCCGCAGATAAAAGCCAGTCTTGACAAAAATAAAAGCCAGCGCATCGGGAATTTTAGCTCAAAATAGCATTATTTTGTCACCTTAATAACTCATTGGATATGAACAATCCCCTGCTGAAGAAATTGCTGCCACATGCAATAGCTATTATCATTTTCCTGGTTGTAGCGGCTCTTTTTTGTAAACCGGCACTGGAAGGTAACGTATTGAACCAGCATGATACAATCGGGTGGAAAGGTATGGCGCAGAATTCATTTGATTACAAAGAAAAAAATGGCCATTTCCCGTTATGGAACCCCAATCTTTTCAGCGGGATGCCCAACTACCAGGTAGCCATGGAAGGCAAATCAATTTTACCTGATACAGTAAAGATATTCTCGCTGGGATTACCAAAACCAATTAATTTTTTCTTTCTCGCCTGTCTTTGCTTTTATATTTTATGTTTAATACTCCGGCTAAATCCTGTGGTAGGAATTCTCGGAGCACTGGGTTATGCCTTCTCTACTTATAATCCTGTTATCATTAATGCCGGCCATGATACTCAAATGCTGGCTACTGCTTTTATGCCTTTACTGCTGGCAGGTATAATTTCCACTTTTCAAAAAAAATACTGGCTGGGTCTTGCACTGACCACATTTGGCGCCTACCAGCAAATCAGTGTCAATCACCTGCAGATAAGCTATTATTTCTTTCTTGTTGCGGTACTCATAACTATTGGCTACCTGATAAAATGGATCAAAGAAAAAGACTGGAAACATATTGCCATCAGCGGGGCCATTACTGTTACATCTGCTTTGATCGGACTGGCCGGCAATGCCATGGTACTAATGACCACATCAGAGTATTCCCAATATACTATGCGGGGTGGTAAAGACATTTCCATTGAAGGAGATAAAGTGACAACTGCCAGTACAAAGGGACTTGATACATCTTATGCTTTCGTATACAGTTTAGGAAAAGCTGAAACGTTCACTTTATTAATGCCAAATGCTTTTGGTGGCGGGCATAGCAATTCTTTAGGCGAAGGATCAGCAGTAGCCAGCAAACTGATCAACCGCGGTATTGACGAAGCAAATGCAGAACAAATAGCCCAGAGCATGCCTAAATATTGGGGGGCTCTTCCGTATACAGCCGGGCCAGCTTATCTCGGTGTTATCATTTTTGTGCTGGGGTTATTAGGATTTGTATTGGCAAAATCTCCGCTTCGCTGGGGCCTGCTGGCCGCCACACTGTTCGGCATTTTTATATCATGGGGTAAAAATTTTGCAGGTTTCAATGTTTTCCTTTTCGAAAATCTTCCGCTGTTCAACAAGTTCAGGGCGCCATCAATGGCACAGGTGATCCCGCAATTTACTTTAGCCATTTCCGCTGTAGTGGCTTTACAATACCTGTTATTCCAGGAAAAAGCAAAAGAGATATTGCAAAAAGATTTTAAGAAGATCCTCTATGCTGCAGGTGGCTTGTTTGGTGTACTGGCATTATTATATATAACAATGGACTACAGTTCCATGGTCGATAAACAGATCATTGCCGGGTATACAGACAAAAATGGTTCTGATGAAATGGGCCGCCTCATCGTATCAGGATTGAAAGAAGAACGGAAAGCTATGTTTGGCGGACAATTATTAAGAGCCCTGGGATTAACACTTGTATTATTAGGTTCTCTTTACCTGTATTTAAAGAACGCTATAAAACCTGTTGTTGCCGGAATTATTATCATAGCGGTATCTACCCTGGAATTAACAATTGCCAGTAAACAATACCTGAATGATGAAAGTTATGTATCACCGGACGAATATGAGAATTCAAACTTTGCTGCTAATTTAATTGACCAGGAGATATTGAAAGATAAAGACCCCAACTTCAGGGTCTTTAACCTCGCCGGTGATACTTACAATGAGTCCCGCACTTCCTATTACCATAAGTCTGCCGGTGGTTACCATCCTGCAAAACTTCGTATCTACCAGGACATGATCGAGAAATACTTGTCGGGATCACCCAATCCCGGCATAATCAATATGCTCAATATCAAATATATCATTGTGCAGAATCAGCAGAACGGACAGGCCATGCTGATTCCCAATGCGGATTCGGCATATGGTCATTGCTGGCTGGTAAAACATGTAAAAGTAGTGAACGACCGGGTAGCAGCTATTACTGATATCGGATCAACAAACCTGAGAGATACCGCTATCGTTGACAAATCATTTGCACAAAGCATTATACAACCACAACCGGATTCAGCCTCCTATATCAGGATGACTAAATTTGATAACGATGCCATAGAATACGAAGCCAGTTGCAATGGACCCCAGTTTGCTGTATTCAGTGAGATCTATTATCCCAAAGGCTGGAATGCATATGTGGACGGGAAGAAAACAGACTATGTGAATGCCAACTATGTCCTGAGAGGACTATCTGTTCCTGCAGGAAAGCATACCATTAAATTTGTCTTTGAACCTGAATCAGTGAAGAAAGGAAGATCCATCATGTTTGCTGCTTCTATACTTGTCCTGCTGATATTTGCCGGTGGCCTTTTTATGGCCTGGAAGGGAAGCAAGAAAACAAGCCCGTAGCGGAATGAAAAAAGTATTGGTGATAGCTCCCTACCCCTACCTGCCTTATTTTTCAGGTGGGCAGAAGTTTATTGCCCAATTCCTGGAAAATCTTGCCAAAGAAGTTGAACTTACCGTAATCAGTGTGGTGGAGAATGATTTTCGGCTGGTAAAGAATTATAAAACTATTCCACTATTAAAAAGATCTTTTACCCGCTACCTTGATTGGAGTCTTGTAAAAAAGATCAGCGATGAAGTAAAACAAAATAAGTATGAGGCCGTCATCTGGGAGCATCCTTACTTTGCCTGGCTGGCATTCCGTATAAAGAAAAGGACGGGTGTAAAAACAATTATACATACCCATAACATCGAGTACCAGCGATTCCAATCCACCGGCCGCTGGTGGTGGCCTGTATTAAGAGCTTACGAAAAGTGGAGCTTCAAAAAAGCAGATAAACTTTTTTTCATCACGCAGGAAGATAAAAGATTCGCTGTCGATACATGGAAGATCAATATCAATAAATGCGTTGATCTTCCCTTTGGTATTACCATAAAAGAATATCCTGCCGATAAAACAGCCTGTAAAGAAGCCATCAGCAGGGATCATGCTATTTCGCCGGGTGAAAAAATCATACTATTTAATGGTTTGCTGAATTACAAACCGAATCTTGATGCGGTAAAAGTGATCCTTGATACTATTAACCCCCTGCTACAGAAAGACACATCTTTCCGCTACAAAATAGTGATCTGCGGCAAAGGACTGCCGGACGAACTGAATTCATTGAAAGAATATGCAGAAAGAAATATTATCTATGCCGGATTTGTAAATGATATAGAAGCTTATTTTAAAGCCGCAGATATTTTTTTGAACCCTGTACAAAGCGGTGGCGGTATCAAGACCAAGATGGTGGAAGCTATTGCATATGGGAATACTGTTATCGCTACAGAAACGGGAGCTACAGGGATTAATAAAGAAGCCTGCGGCGACAAACTGGTAACAGTAGCTGATAATGACTGGAATAGTTTTGCAAAAGCAATCACAGACAACAAGAATAATATAGCTATCACTCCTTCCGCCTATTACGAGTATTATTATTGGGAAAATATTGTAAAAAAAACAGCCTCCGCTATCTAATGACCCTACTCCCACTTCATTTTAAATCCATCTTTCAGGCCCTGTACGAGTTTCTGTTTTCTTGCTTTATCAAATCCAAGCCAGAAAGCTATCCTTGATATCAATGTGTATAATAAGGCAAAATATCTTTGCAACCCTTTAAAGTTCTTTCTGATGAAGTAGATCTTGTTCCTGTTTGAATAGTACACATAAAACGGTGAATTGGTTCCCACGGAAGAAGAGACCTTATGCAGTAGTTTCAATGAAGGTTCATACCAAATTTTGTATCCAAGCTTTGTGGCCCTCAATACAAAATCAGTGTCATCATAATAAGCAAAATATTTTTCATCCATGATGCCTGTTGTGTCAAAGACTTCTCTCTTTATCAGCATAAAACAAGTGGGTGAATAGGTTACATGTTTGGCGATATTATATTTTGGCTCATCTTTTTTATTGTATCCGTAATGCACCCCTATTCCCCGCCACCTATCCATGTATCCCCCAGCCATCCAAATCTTTTTCTCGTCATAGTAATAAATTTTGGGAACGATCATACTCTCGCCTGCATCAGCCAGTGATAGCAGCTTGCTGAACATAAAATCCTGTTCTATTTCAATATCATTATTCAGTATCAGTACATGAGAACAATTATCGGCAATGGATAATTTTATTCCTGTATTATTACCCGCAGCTACTCCAATGTTTCCGCCGGTTTTAATATGCCTGTACGCTGTAATGGGATATTCTTTCAGGCATTGGCTGATGATGGCATCTGTAGTGGCGCTTTCAGAATTATCGACCAGGTAAAGAATATAATCCTTATGTGCCTGGCGGGAAATACTTTTAAAAAAATCAGGAAGCACTTCATCACTCCTGAACAAAACAGTTACCAGTCCGATTGTAGCCATATTGATTTATTTCATCAACCCTTTTGATTTCATTTCTGCAATAGACTCCTCGTACTTACTGTCCTGTACCTGCTGATCCAGTACCCACTGAGTAAATTTCTTCAGGCCTTCTTTAAAAGGAACCACAGGTGTAAAAGAAAGTAACCGCCCGATCTTTGACATATCAGCATAATTATGACGGATATCGCCCAGCCGGTAGTTACCTGTTATATTTACCGGCACCTGCGCATTATAATATTCAGTCAGTAAAGTGGCTACTTCCAGTACCGTGGTTGCCACACCGGTTCCCACATTAAACACCTGGCCGTTCGCTTCTTCTTTTTCAATACCTGAAAACGTTGCCCTTACCACATCATCAATAAATACAAAATCACGGCTCTCTTTACCATCTTCAAAAATGTTGATGGGCTTTTTATTCCGGATAAGAGTAGAGAATATAGAAAGTATTCCTGTGTATGGATTGGTTAACGACTGACCCGGCCCATACACATTCTGGTAGCGGAAAGCCACCGGGGCAATACCGATCGTGGGGCAAACAGTCATCACCATCTGCTCCTGGTTTTGTTTGGTGATACCGTAAACAGATGAAGGATGAATTTTTGATTCCTCATCTGTAGCCACTAACTGTAATGGCCGGGTTGCACCGGGGTATGTTACTTCAAAGTTTCCGGCATCCATCTCTTTAGCTGAGCGGTGTGCAGGATACACCACTCCCAGTTCTCCCGAGATATATTTTCCTTCTCCATAAATAGCCCTTGAAGAAGCAATGATCACTTTTTTAATACTGGTTTTATTATTAGCCAGGATATCCAGCATAATGGCAGTACCGCCAATATTCACTTCGGTATAATGGCTGATCTGGTACATCGATTGACCTGTGCCCGTTTCAGCAGCCAAATGAACGATCACTTCGTTACCGGCAATAGCATTCTCCCAATCTGTTCTAGAGGTAACGGTTCCTTTAATAAAATTTACTTTGTCCTTTATGGAGATATACAGCGGTGAAGTGGATGCCGGGTTGGCTCCATGAATCTGTTCGGATAAATTATCCAATACCGTTACACTGCAGCCCTGCTGAATAAGAAACAGGGCCAGGTTTGACCCGATAAAACCAGCACCCCC
>CAZTKV010000050.1:11647-17466 GCA_964614285.1 uncultured Chitinophaga sp.
TCCCCGATGGTCAGATGGCAATTATTATCCCCGGTTAATGGAATAGAAGCCAGCCAGCCAGCACTGTTGATATATACTTTTGTTCCGATAAAAATCCGCTTATGTCCTTCCAGTTTTGTATGCAATAACCTGGAACGGGAGCCGATCTTCCCCAACATGATTTTATAAACAGGAAACCTGAAGAGGTAGTAAAAAAGTAGGTTTATTTTTTTCAACATATCAGCCCGTAATTTCCAATGCTGGTTTTAATAGTATGAGGAAGGCAAGGTAATACATTTCCATTAATCGGTATAAAAGCCGCAGACAGATGGCAACCGGTACAAAACTGTAAAATGGCTACTTTTGAGCCCGGTAAAAGCATCAGCACCAATATGAATATTTTTCAGCGGCTTAACATTGCTCTGTTTAAAGAAAAGGCAAAAAGGAAGATCTTCACCAAAGCTCTTTCAAAACTGGATCCTCCCAACCTGTACCCCGTAACGGATGCCGATGCAGTACACTTTAAACATTTTGGGCTTATCGGGGATATCATTTATGCTATTCCGGCTATGAAAGCACTGGCCGGTGATAAAAAGATACACCTGCACCTGCAGATCAATCAAAAATCGCTGTATAAAAAAAGCATGCAGCATGCCAATAAAGGAAAGATATTGACGGAGAAAAGTGTGGAGATGCTGGCGCCGCTGCTTCTTGCACAACCGGAGTTCGCCGTTTGTGATATACTGACAGATCAAAAAATTGATTACGACCTGGATGAATTCCGAAAATACCCGTTTGATTATAATACCA
Source organism: uncultured Chitinophaga sp. (assembly GCA_964614285.1). GTDB lineage: Bacteria > Bacteroidota > Bacteroidia > Chitinophagales > Chitinophagaceae > JJ008. The sequence continues at coordinate 12,437 of CAZTKV010000050.1, forward strand.
ATCATATCTGCCGCTGGTATTTTCATATGTATGGCATCACGGCTGACCTGGGAAAACCCTGGCTGACTGTAACCCCTGATCTGTCATTCAAAAACGAAATTGTAATAGCCCGCAGTTTCCGCTACCGGGCCCCGGGCATCAGTTATGATTTTCTGCGGGCTTACCCGGGTATAACGTTTGTAGGACTGAAGGAAGAATACGAGGATATGAAAAAGGCGATCCCTGCTTTGAAACACAGACCTATTGCTAACTTTTTGGAATTCGCACAAATAATTGCCGGATGCAGGTTCTTTATCGGCAACCAGTCATTCCCCTTTGCTGTAGCGGAAGGATTGAAAGTAAAAAGAGCATTGGAGCTTTGCTTTGAATGTCCCAATGTAATTCCTGAAGGCAAAGATGCTTATGATTTCTGTTACCAGCCGCAGTTTGAAAAAATTGTGAAGCAGCTATATAACTCATAATTTCAACGATTCAAGCCGCATTCATTTAATTAAAATACAGATCCTTTACAAAATGCTTACTAATTTCTTCCATAAACTGAGAAAAACATTATACCTGGAAAAGATTGACAGGCAGCTTCAGATTCAGTCGCAAATACAAATTGAGAATTACCTGAATGAGAATCTCTATAAAAATCCAAAATACCAATCAAACCGGTATCTTAATAAATACGAGTTCCAGGCATTTTCTCAATCAGGTGAAGATGGGATAATTGAAGAGATATTCAAACGTATTGGCACTACTAACCGTTATTTCGTTGAATTTGGAGTGGAAAATGGTACGGAAACAAACAGCACTTATTTACTTCACCAGGAATGGGAAGGACTTTGGATCGACGGAAGCAAGGAAAATAAAGCTGCTATCGAACAATCATTTGCAAACCTGGTACAATCAGGCAGGTTGAAAATGATTCAAAGCTTTATAACAGCAGAGAACATTGAATCATTATTTAAACAAGCTTCTGTTCCTGGAGAATTCGACTTATTGTCAATAGATATCGACAGGAATGATTATCATGTATGGGAGGCAATTACTAATTATAAGCCTAGGGTGGTGATTATAGAATATAATGCCATATTCAGACCCGGAACAGATTTTATAGTTAAGTATGATCCTGTAGCCATGTGGGATCAGACAAGTAATTTTGGCGCCAGCCTTGAATCATATTGTAAACTTGCGGGGAAAAAAGGATACAAACTGGTAGCTTGCGCTTTTATTGGCGCCAATGCTTTTTTTGTAAGGGAAGACCTGGCTGATAAGTATTTTGAAGGGCCTTTTACTGCCGCAAATTTCTACGAGCCACCCCGTTATTTTTTGCTCACAAAAAATGGACACCCAAGAAAAATTGCCCTGTAATTCATTTGACTCTCTCCTAAACTCAGTTCAATGACAGATTCACCTAAGTATTCATTATTTTATCAACTATTTTTGCTCCTGAATTAATCGCAAATAATTCAACACAACTACAGCGCTTTTATGGAGACATCAACGAATAACGAGATTAAAAAAAGCGCCTACTTTTCTAACCGGAATGTAGGTGAGAGTTCATATTCAGACTATTCTCTCCCCCGGCATCTGAACCCCTATTTTAAAGAAACTGACAAGGAGCTGAACATTCTTGATATTGGTTGCGGCCTGGGGCAAATGCTGAACCATCTTAAAAGCAAGGGTTTTAAGAACCTTCATGGTATTGACATAAATGAAGAAGCCATTCTTGCCTGTAAAAAGAATGGCCTGGATGTTGAAAAAGTAAATGATATACGGGAATACATGGTTAATGACAGTATGAAATTTGACAGAATTGTGATGAGTCATGTACTGGAACATATTGAAAAAGAAAATATCATTGACACATTAATACATATCAGGAAAAATCTGCTGAAAAAAGGCGGAGTATTCCTGTTGATGGTGCCCAATGCACAATCCTATACCGGAACATATTGGCGCTATGAGGATTTCACTCACAACATAATGTTCACAGCAGGATCATGTATTTATGTTCTTAAAGCTGCAGGTTTTGAAAATATTGAATTCATTGATCCGGACGGCACTATGTATATGAACCCGGTTAAAAGAGTAATAATAAAATTTTTGTTGGGCTATCACAGATGTAAAGAAAATACCTGGAATAAAATAATGCAAACTTCTTTTCACAAACCAAGCCCGAGGATATATACATTCGAATTAAAGGTAGCTGCAAGCTAGCTTCAGCAGGAACAACTTTTACCGGTACCCGCAATATTTTTCTTCTCCGGCTATAAAATCATCAGCCACTATTTCATCCTGCTGGTGGATAATACAAATATCAAGATGCCCCAACAGATTATTGGCACCGCCCAGGTAGTTATGTAAATCAGTGATCTCAGCCGTATTTTTCATTGATGTGGCCAGCAACAATCTTCCCTTATGATCAAAAAAAGCAATCTTTTCATACCCATACTTTGTAAAAGAAAGAATAGTAGACAGTCCCTCTTCATTTATAGCCAGCATATTTTCACGGTTATATTCAAAAAATAAAACAGGCTGATATTTTTTAATTGTATCATATGCACCACGCAATACAATTGTATCGAAGCCTTCGATATCAGTTTTTAAAAGTTTAATTGCGCTGTTCTTAAATCTTTCCTCACTTAAAACTTCATCAACTGTAGTAAGAGAAATAGTTTTTCCTCCTGTAGCAGCCGGTATAACCGTAGTATTCCAGCCGCTTTTATCCAGGTCCACTTTTACGTCTTGCTTCTTCTCACCGAGAAATGTATTGACGATACTTATGTTGTTAAATTGCCGGGCATTTTTCTCCAGGTATTGAAATGTAACCGGGTCGCCTTCAATACCAATTACCGGGATATCAATAACCGATTTAATAATAGAGATCGTATCGCCAACATTGGCACCAATATCCAGCACAGTCATGCCGGGATATTTTTTTGCAATGGCAGCAGCCAGCCTGCCTAGGTTGCTGTTGAAATCCGGATAAATAGTATAAGTATGTAACAACGGGTTGTTGCCGGGCATTAGAACCTGGTAGTTGCCCACCTTAACAGTCTTTTCTGTACTGCTTTTTGAAGCAAACCAATTTTCTGTTTTAACAATTTCGTACCCAAACCTGTTTAACAAACGCCTGATGATCTTTCTCATTTACCTGTTGCTTATTTTTAAATGGTGAATCTGCAAAAACTATTTTTCACTGATCACTTCCAGAAAATATGCCATGCCTTTTTTCTTTCTTTCGTCAAGACGATAACTCAGATGCATGGTGTAATATTTTCGCAGATCATATAAACCAAATGGATTTTCGTCAACTATTTCATCAATATGATCCAATCCCATCGCATTAGCCTGGTCAAATAGCCGGACGAATTCAGCCGGTAATTCTTTGGTGCTTACCCATGCCGCAAACACAAAAGGTAATCCTGTTATTTTTCGCCATTCTGAACCCAGGTCATAAATAAAAGTGGATATTTTCCGTTGCTCAAGTGCCCTGTCGCCAATCACTAACCCGGCGGTGGTTCCTTTTATCTCCTGCCGGTAATCTTCATTCTCGGCATAGATGATCTCCGGGCTGATGCCCCAGTATTCCTTCATCAGGAACTTTAGTAAGGCTACTGATGTGCGGCTCTGGTAATCGAGATAAACTTTTTTGATCTCGTTCATCGGTACTTCACTGAACAAAGCAACAGAAGCGATCTCCCCTTCCGTACCGATACAATAATTCCCTACAATATGATATGAAGGCAGTTCAGGGATTACCGCAACAGGTATCAGTCCCACATCTATTTCTTCATTCAGCAGCATCCCGGCCACTTTTGCAGGATAATCTCCTGTCAGCTCTATTATTTCTGAAACAGGTGGCTTTTGCAAACCATAGATCAATGGTTTGGTATTAAGGTAGTTGACAATGCCTACACGAATCTTCTCCAATTGGGTTATTTTTGCCGGGCAAAGGTAAAGGAACAACGGCTTCTTTAAACTACAATCATGGAACTTACTACTCTCACCGCTATTTCAGCCATTGACGGTCGCTATCGCAAACAGGTGCAGCATTTAGATGAATATTTCTCAGAATATGGATTAATGAAATACCGGGTGCTGGTAGAAATTGAATACCTGCTTTTCCTGGAGAAAAAGAAATTCTTTAAACTGACGAATAAGGCCGCCAAACACCTTTCCAAACTGGCGGAAGATTTTGGACCCGAAGATGCCCAGGAGATCAAACAAATTGAATTTACCACCAACCATGATGTAAAAGCCGTTGAATATTTTCTGAAAAATGAACTGGAGAAGTGCGGCGCCACCGAAGCAAAGGAATGGGTGCATTTCGGTCTTACCTCGCAAGATATCAATAACACTGCTGTTCCTCTTTCCTGGAAGCATGCGGTAGAATATGAATACCTGCCTGCCCTGCTCAACCTGAATACAGAACTGAAACTGCTGGTGGATGAATGGAAAGATATTCCCATGCTGGCACATACACACGGACAACCGGCCAGCCCTACAAAACTGGGCAAAGAAATAATGGTGTTTGCAGAAAGGGTGCAGAACCAGATCGAACAATTCATCGGCATACCCTTTAGCGGAAAATTCGGCGGCGCCACCGGAAATTTCAATGCACATCATGTGGCCTTCCCTAAAACCGACTGGATAAAATTTGGCAATGAGTTTTTGCAAAAACTGGGATTGACCAGGCAACAATTCACTACCCAGATCGAACACTATGATAATCTTGCCGCTCATTTTGATTGCATGAAACGGATCAATAATATCCTTATTGATCTGTGCCGGGATATCTGGACCTATGTATCCATGGAATATTTCACTCAAAAGACAAAGAAAGGTGAAGTAGGTTCTTCTGCCATGCCGCATAAGGTGAACCCCATCGATTTTGAAAATGCAGAAGGTAATCTTGGACTGGCCAATGCCATCCTCGAACATCTTTCCGCCAAATTGCCTGTATCAAGATTACAAAGAGACCTGACCGACTCTACCGTATTAAGAAATATCGGTGTTCCTTTTGCACATACCCTGATCGC
>CAZTKV010000051.1:0-1400 GCA_964614285.1 uncultured Chitinophaga sp.
CGGACAATACCCGGAATGGCTGAACCATTCTGATTGGCGAGCACAACTATTCCAATACTGTCTGTTGGAAAAATGGTAGTGCTGGCCGAAAACCCGTCAATATTGCCACCATGTTCTACCCGGTAATGGCCGCGGTATGAAACAATCATCCAGCCAAAACCATAGTTAGCAATATGGGCATCCGGAATTTCTTTATCCGGTAATCCGGCAGACATTATCATCTGGGAACTCATTGCTTCTTTAGTATAAGCAAGTGGTAACACTTCTTTACCATTGAATTTGCCACCGTTGATCCAGGTCATCACCCAATTGCTCATTTCATTTACACTGCTATTAATGCTGCCGGCCGGTCCCATCGCATTTATATTATAGTAATCAAGTTTTTTGATCACACTGTCTTTATAAAGTGTATAGCCCAACGCTGCGTCGTTGCTTTTTTGAAGGTCGGCAATAGAAAGATTGGAAGTTTTCATCCCCAGCGGAACGAATATTTTTTCCTTGATATTAGTCTCCCATGATTGCCCGGTTAGCTTTTCAGCGATCATTCCCTGTGTAAGGAACATGAAGTTGTTGTATTGCCATGTTTCTCTTATTGCGGCAGTGGGTTCCTGGTATTGGATACGTTGCAGTAAACTATCTCTTGATGAAGTATTAAAAAGATACCAGGAATAATCATGCCTTGGTAGCCCGGTACGGTGGCACATCATATCCCGTACGGTAACCTTGTTGTTCAGGTCATCATTAAAAAATTTTAATTCAGGTAAATAGTTCCTTGCGGGTTTGTCATACTCCAGTTTATTGTCTTTATTCAATAGCCCCAGTAAGGAAGAAGTAAAGGCTTTTGTGCAGGAGCCAATAGCGAACAAGGTATTAGGTGTAACAGGTAACTTCTTTTCATAATCACGGTAGCCAAATCCCTTTGCATATATAATTTTATCCTTTTTAATAATCGCTACCGCAAAGCCTGCTCCCTGCCTGTCTTTTAATATCCTGTCAAAAACAGTGTCAATTCCTGCCAGGGGGTCTGGCTGCTTAACGGGTTTCTTTTGTCCGAAAGAATTATTGACGAGCAGTAAGGCGAAAATGAAAAATAACTGTTTCATTGCTGTTGTTTTTAATAGTACTTTATAATGCCTGTTCGAGATCTGTAATAATATCCTGTAAATTTTCAATACCCACATTCATCCGTATCAATCCATCCGTGATGCCATATTTTTCTTTCTCTTCTTTCGGCACACTATAATGCGTCATGGAAGCCGGATGAGAGAGAAGAGTGTCGCAGGTACCCAGCGAAACTGTCCGTACACACATTTTCAATTTATTCATAAAATCAATACCGGCCTGCAAGCCTCCTTTTAATTCAAAACTCAGCATAGCTCCCGGGTGACGCATTTGCTTCA
>CAZTKV010000051.1:1500-7845 GCA_964614285.1 uncultured Chitinophaga sp.
TGTGTCCGCCATGCACTGCCAGCGATCCCCATCCTGTAAGTGGAAAACTTTTATCCATTATCGGGTTTTGAATGGTGAAATTTGAGCCTGTTCAAAAGTAACTGATTTAATTTTTATTGAACTACTGCATGAAAGAACTCCTGAAACAACTGGCTGCATACAATGTTTGGGCAACACAGCGGATCACCGATGTAATACTCTCGTTGCCTGAGGAAAAGCAAAAGGCGGAGATAGCCAGCAGTTTTAACAGCCTCCATACTACCATCTTGCATATCTGGGATGCGGAAAGTATCTGGTGGCAGCGTATGAAACTGCATGAACGATTTGTACGGCCAAGCGATAATCCAAAAGGTACTACCCGTGATGTGATCAATGGCCTGCTGAGCCAGTCAAAACTATGGGAAGGATGGGTAAGCAATGCCAGTGAGCTTTCGCTGGATCATGTTTTTCAGTATTACAACAATAAAAAAGAGCCGGTAAAGATGCCAATCTACCAGATGGTATTACATGTGTTTAATCATAGTACGTATCACCGCGGGCAATTGATCACTATGCTCCGCCAGTTGGGAGTAGAAAAACTGCCGGGAACTGATTTTGTATTGTGGGTACGCAATAAGAAATAGCTGCTTAATATTTCCTCAACTCCGGGTCACGGTTGCTCCAAAAACTGATGATAAGCGCAATACCCAATGCAATACCTGCCATCTTCAGAATAAATACAAGTGTATCTTCTTTGACTTCCTGGTATACAGTAGATCTGTCCAGTATTAAAAAGATAAGAGGGACTAAAACAAGATAAAGAAGGAAAAGTCTGAAAACCTTATTCCAGAATTTTTTGTTGGCACGGCGTCGGCTTGACATAAAAAATGACTGCTAATCAGTAAAAAAATAGTGAACCTTATAACCGGCGAAAAGATAGTTGAAATTATCTTTTAAAACAGCAATGGATTATTAATTTTTAGGATCATAGGCCCATTTCACCCAGGTGGCACCCCAGGTAAATCCACCACCAAACGCAGCCAGTACAATATTGTCGCCTTTCTTTAGCTGGTTTTCCCATTCCCACAGGCAAAGCGGGATAGTAGCAGCAGTGGTATTGCCGTATTTCTCAATATTGATCATCACTTTTTCTTTCGGCAGCCCCATCCTGTTTGCCGTAGCATCAATGATGCGAAGATTGGCCTGGTGTGGTACCAGCCATGCCACATCATCACCAGTCAGGTTGTTTCTCTCCAGCAATTCAGCACTAACATCGGCCATACCCTTCACGGCAAATTTGAATACAGCCTGTCCTTCCTGGTAGGCAAAATGTTCCTTTGCCATTACCGTATCAATACTGGCAGGTTTTAATGAACCGCCGGCTTTCATATGCAGAAACTGGCCTCCGCTGCCATCACTTCTGAGTATGCTGTCGAGAATGCCATAACCATCTTCGTTTGGTTCCAGTAAAACGGCCCCGGCACCATCACCAAAAATGATGCAAGTGGCCCGGTCGCTGTAATCAACGATGGCACTCATTTTATCAGCTCCGCAAACCACCACCTTTTTATACCGGCCGCTTTCTATAAGTGCCGCACCTTGCGTTAGTGAGTATAAAAAACCAGAACAGGCGGCAGCTACATCAAAACCCCAGGCATTTTTAGCTCCCAATTTATCACAGACTATGTTGGCAGTGGAAGGAAAAACCATATCCGGAGTAACTGTTCCCACGATCAGGCAATCTATTTCTTCCGGGCTGATGCCTCTTTTCCTGCATAATTCCTGCACGGCAGGTACTACCATGTCTGATGTCGCCTTGCCTTCACCCTTCAATATCCTTCTTTCAGAAATACCTGTACGGGTACGTATCCATTCATCATTGGTTTCCACCATTTTTTCCAGGTCAAAGTTGGTCAGTTTATCTTCCGGAACAAAGCCGCCAACTGCAGTAATGGCAGCGGTAATTTTTTTACTCATGCAGAAAGAATATTAAAAATAAAAGTGGCCAAAGTTACGGGGGATTAATTAATTGTAAAACCAGTTAATCAGGCTGTCGGAAGGCAGGGCTTTGTTGATATTTTACTGGGTATTCAGTTATTCCGGGAATAATAGCAATACACCTGCCATTCCCGATTAACCAATTAACCATTTCCCTATTTTCGCAGCCATGATAGCTTACCTGAAAGGTGATTTTGTGCACAAGACCCCGGCGGTGGTCCATATTGATGTAAATGGAGTAGGATATGAGGTGCAGATCAGTCTCCATACATACTCAAAAATTCAAAACCTGGATAAAGGAATCTTGCATACCAGTCTTTTGATACGGGAGGATGCTCATATACTGTATGGCTTTTTTGACCTGGCAGAAAAAGAACTATTTATGCAGCTAATAAGTGTTTCCGGTATCGGCGCATCGACAGCAAGGGTAATGCTGTCATACATGAGACCGGAGGAGCTTGCCAAAGCCATTATTCAGGGCGATACAAAGACGCTGGAAGGCATCAAAGGAATTGGCAAAAAAACCGCCGAGCGGATGGTGTTGGAACTCAGGGATAAACTGGCTAAACATCCCCTGGAATCAAATATTTCTCCGCTGAAAAACAATACTTTGCATCAGGATGCGTTAAATGCTTTAACTGCTTTGGGCATTAGCAGGCAGGCTGCCAGCCAGGCCATTGAAAAGACCCTTGCAGCCAATCCAAACCTATCCGTTGAGGAACTGATTAAGATGGCACTTCGTACCCTCTAATTACAATATTTCAGGAAACTAATTGACGAGAAAACATTGAACCTTAAAACTGCTCATATCTTCCGTACACTGGTATTATTTACCATTGTGCTTGCTTCTTCCGGTTTGCAGGCACGGGCTGATGATTTCAGGCCTTCTGATGCGAATAACAATTTCTTTTTTTATGATACCACCCGCTACCCGATAAGAGACAGGTATGGCGACCCTTATTCTAACCCCAACCGGAACACATTTGATCTCAGAGACACTGCATTTATCAAAAGAACAATAGAATACGATCCAAAAACAAAACAGTATTATATCGTAGAGAAGATCGGTAATCGTTATTACAGGACTCCCACCTCTTTTACCATGAAAGAGTTTGTGCGGATGCAGGGAAAAAAAGATGAAGAGGATTACTTCAAAAAGAGAGCTTCACTGCTTACCAATATGAACCGCCGGATGGTGCGGCCAAAGTTTAAAGTATCGAATGACTGGTTCAACCGGATAATGGGAGTTGGACCGGATGGTAAAGTAAAAATAGAGATCAAACCTTCGGGCTATGTAGATTTCCTGGCAGGATACCAGGGGCAGAATATTAAAAACCCGACATTACCTGAACGAGCAAGAAGAAATGGGGGTTTTGATTTTAATATGAACTCCCAACTGCAGATGGATGCACAAATAGGTGAAAAACTAAAACTGCCGATCAACTATAATACGCTGGCCAACTTCAATTTTGAAAATCAGTTGAAACTTGATTTCAGGGGAAAGGATGATGATATTGTAAAAATGTTCCAGGCAGGTAATACCAATTTCGCTTCTAAAGGAACATTGATACCGGGGGCTCAGTCTCTTTTTGGCGTAAAAACACAATTACAGTTTGGTAAATTATTTATCACTACGGTATTGGCCAATCAACAATCGCAGCGCCAGACAATGGGATTGCAGGGCGGAACATCAGCGCAGCGGTTTTCATTAAAAGCAGATGAGTATGATGAGAACCGGCACTTCCTGATGTCACAATATTTTCGCAGCAATTATAATACGGCAATGAAACAATTGCCGATCGTCAATTCAAAAGTGCAGGTACTAAGGGTAGAAGTATGGGTTACGAACAGGAACGGGAGTACCACCGATACAAGAGATGTAGTGGCCTTTATGGACCTGGGAGAACGAAATCCGTACAGTCCTGTTCTTACAGGTGGCGGCGATGTACTGCCAAGAAATGATGCTAATAATCTCTATCGTGACCTGACGACCAATCCAAATTTCAGGAATTCTTCATTGGTGCAAAATGCGCTGACCACTTATGGATTATCACCGGTTCAGGATTTTGAAAAAACCTTTGCGAGGAAACTGCAGCCAACAGATTATTATTTTAATCCGCAGATAGGTTTTATCTCTCTCAATCAACCATTGCAGCCCGATGAAGTATTGGGAATCGCATTTCAATACACTTATAACGGCCGGGTATTCCAGGTAGGCGAATTTTCGCAGGATGTACCACCAGATACAACAGGTAATTCCCAGCGAACTCTTTTTCTTAAATTACTAAAAGCTACTTCGCAGCGAACAAACCTTCCGATATGGGACCTGATGATGAAGAATGTTTATTCAGTAGGGTTTGGCCAGTTGGAAAGGCAGGATTTTATGCTGGACCTGTTATATGAAGAGCCAAGCTTTGGTGAAAAAAGATATTTACCTCCGCCGGATGTTGTAGATCCTTACAAAGGGCAACCAATTATTTCATTAACCAACCTCGACCGGTTAAACAACCAGAACGACCCGCAACCGGATGGAGTATTTGATTTTATAGAAGGCTATACGGTCATTTCTACACAGAGTCGTATTATTTTCCCCGTACTGGAACCTTTCGGGCATGACCTCGATTATTTATATGCTTCGCAGGCTACAAGAGATAAATATTTATACTACCCGCTTTATGATACGATCAAAGCCATTGCACAAACCTACGCCAACCTGAACCGGTTTAAGATCACCGGCCGCTCCAAATCATCAGGGTTTGGTGCTGCGGGGGGAGGAAGTGAGTATCAGTTGGGATATAATATTCCCCGCGGTTCAGTAACTGTAACAGCCGGAGGGCAGGTATTGGTAGAGAATGTGGATTACGAGATCAATTATGACCTGGGAACATTGAGAGTAGTGAACCAGGCTATCATCAATTCAGGTGTTCCGGTTAGTATTAATTATGAGAATAACCAGGCCTTTGGTTTCCAGCAGAAGAATTTCCTGGGATTGCGGCTTGATTATATGGCAAGTAATAAACTGTCGCTTGGCGGAACGATTGTAAGACTGGGTGAAAGACCTTTTTTTATAAAACAATCGTACGGAGAAGATCCCATCCGCAATACGATGTATGGTTTTGATATTGACTATCGCAATAATATTCCCCGTTTATCAAAACTGCTGGATAAACTGCCTTTCTATTCTACCAAGGCGATGTCATCCATTACCGCTTATGCAGAGGCAGCTCTTTTACAGCCGGGGCATGCTAAGCAAATCAACTCAGGTAATAGTGATAAGAGCGGCCAGGTATATATTGATGATTTCGAAGGGACCCGTGCCGGTATTGATCTTCGTTTCCCGTTGATCAGCTGGACAATGGCTTCTATACCGCAGGGTAATGGTTTGTTTACGGAATCAGCTTTAAATAATGACCTGAGAAGCGGCTATAACAGGGCCAAGCTGGCCTGGTACAATATTGAACCCGTATTGCAGGAAAGAAGAAATTCAAATAATCCCTTACAGAATGACCTTGACGAGTTATCCAAACCTGAAACAAGACAGGTGCTGCAAAAGGAAATATTTCCCCGGCGCAGTACACAGTTTGGGGAAGGTTTATTGACCACTTTCGACCTTGCATTTTATCCTAAGGATAAAGGACCTTATAATTTCGAATTCGATCCAACAAGAGTAGATGCGAATGGCAAACTAAGAAATCCCAGACAGGCATGGGGAGGGTTAATGCGTAATATTGACCAGACAGATTTTGAAACCGGCAACATAGAGTACATAGAATTCTGGCTGCAGGATCCTTTTATCACTAATACCGCTAACCCAACCGGTGGTCAATTATATTTCAACCTGGGAAATATTTCTGAAGATGTATTAAGAGATGGCAAGAGACAATATGAAAATGGATTGCCTACCCCTACTAATAATGCAAGAGTTGATGAATCAACCGTATGGGGCAAAGTGCCTTCTATTCCATTGCAGGTAACCAATGCATTCAGTAATACCCCAACCGACCGGGAGTTTCAGGATGTAGGCTTTGATGGATTACAGGATACTGCTGAACAAAGAGTATTTGCTCCCTTCCTGAATAGTTTGAGTACAAACTTTGGAACTACTTCACCCATTTATCAAAAGGCACAGGCAGACCCTTCAGGTGATAATTTTAAAGCTTACCGTGACCCTGCTTTTGATCAGTCACCGGTAACAGGAATTTTACAACGGTATAAGAATATTAATAACCCGCATGGTAATTCGCCGATTGCAGAAAACAATACACAGTTTGTAAATGCCTTTACTCAATATCCTGATGCCGAAGAACTGAACAGGGATAATACCATGAATGAAGTGGAAGAGTATTTCCAATACAGAGTGGATATCAG
>CAZTKV010000051.1:7945-12548 GCA_964614285.1 uncultured Chitinophaga sp.
GTTCCAGATCCGACAACAGTAAATGTGCTGGCAGTGAATGTGGAAGAAAATGACCAGCGGCAGCCAATTGTTTACCGCATACCTCCGGGCATTGAAAGGCAACAACAGCTTAGTAATAATAATGTGGCATTGTTCCTGAATGAGCAATCTATCAGCATGCAGGTTTGCGGACTGCCACAATTTGAGTCAAGAGGTGTTTTTAAAACAATGAATCTTGATATGCGCCAGTATGGTAAACTGTCTATGTTTATCCATGCAGAGTCTGTACAGGGCAGCCAGCCGATTGAAGATGGAGATCTTAATGCAGTGGTAAGAATTGGAAATGACTTTTCCGGGAATTATTATGAAGTAAGAATTCCATTGAAGAAAACTGACTTTGGAGAAATGGATAGCTTAAAAATATGGCCTGCAGAAAATAACCTTGATTTTTCATTGGAAGATCTGACTGACCTGAAAACGAAAAGGAACAAGTTGGGAATTTCGCCTTCAGTCTATTATAAAGAAACATTGGCGAACGGCCGGTCCTATGCTATTCTGGGTAATCCAAACCTTGGTGAAGTGAGGGGTATGCTGATGGGAGTGGAAAATGTAACCCAGGAATCAGTGTGCACCGAAGTATGGTTCAATGAACTCCGACTGCAACAACTGGATGAAAAGGGCGGATGGGCAGCCCTGGCAAGGGCAGATATAAAACTGGCAGACCTGGGAACCCTGTCTATTTCGGGAACTGCCAAGTCACAGGGTTTTGGTACACTGGAACAAAGAGTAAATGAAAGGAGCCGGGAAGATGTTTACACTATTGATGCATCAGCTACCATCGAGGCAGGAAAATTATTACCCAAGAAATTGGGTTTGCAGATTCCTGTCTATGCTGGTATCAGCCGCCGCAGCAGCACACCGGAGTATGATCCATATGATCTTGATCTTAACCTGAAGCAAAAAATAAAGGATGCTGATGCTGATAAGAGAGATTCGATAAAAAATGATGCACAGGATGTTACTACTATCAAAACAATCAACCTTACGAATGTAAGAAAGCTGAAAACAGATGGTAAAAGACCCAAGCCATGGAGTATCACCAATTTTGATTTCAATTACTCATACATACAGACACTCAGCCATAATCCATTAATTGAAAGAGATGAAATGCGCCGTACCCGCGGAGCAATAGGCTATACTTATGCGCCACAGGTGAGACCGTTTGAACCATTTAAAAAAATGATCAAATCAAAATCACCCTGGTTGTCACTGATAAAGGATTTCAACCTCAATTATGCTCCCAACCAGATATCTTTCAGGGCTGATGTATTCCGGCAGTTTGGTGCTACACGTCCCCGCAATGTAGGTGGTGGCCCCTATCAGATACCGGAGACATACAACAAGTATTTTACGTTCGACAGGTATTATATTTTGCAATGGAATCTCACAAGATCTATTTCCATAGACTTTACTGCTACCAATAATGCACGGGTAGATGAACCTTTTGGCCGAATTGATACAAAAGTGAAAAAGGATTCTGTTAAAACAAATCTCTTCAAAGGAGGAAGGAATACCAATTACAGCCAGGATGTAACGATCAACTACAATGTACCCACCAATAAAATTCCGTTGCTTGACTGGACATCAATAAGAGCAAGCTATAATACGAAGTATAATTGGCTGGCTTCTTCCTTACTGGCAAGAAACCTGGGAAATACACTTTCTAATACGCAAACAAGAACTATAAACGGTGAGTTGAAATTTGAAGAACTATATAACAAATGGCGGTTCTTAAGAGCAGTAAACAGTAACTCTCCCGGGGCACCCAAAAGCCCACGCAGCGGGAAAAATGACGGAAAAAGCGGAGACGATAAAAAGAATGACGGACAAGTGGGTAATCAGCCACAGGGTCCAAGAGAAGCAGGAATCCGTATAGATACCATCAGGAATAAAAAAGGAAAGATCATACGCATTAAGAAGAGGAAGATAAAAGCAAGGAAAGATCCTAACCAATTACCGGAAATCAGCAATGTTCCCAGGTTCTTCCTGCGGCTTGCTACTTCGCTGAAAAGAGTGGGTATTCAGTATACAGAAGATTTTGGAACGACTTTACCGGGTTATATGGATAGCACCCAATTGCTGGGGAATAATTTCAAAAGCAGAGAACCGGGCTTTGGATATATTTTCGGTTACCAGCCGGATACCAACTGGATCAACAGGTTTGGTGCCAAAGGGTTGTTGTCCCGTGATTCCTTAGTAAGTGCCATGATACAGCAGCGGTATAACCAGCGATTGAACATTACGGCGCAGGTTAGTCCTTTCCGTGATTTCAATATTGATATCAATCTTGATAAAACATTTGACAAGCAGTATTCTGAATTATATAAGGACACTACAGGAAGTGCAGGCCTCACAAGGCTCAACCCTTATGCATTGGGCAGCTTCAGTGTCAGTTATATTTCTTACCAAACCTTGTTCAAAAAATTTGATCCTAACGTAGTGTCTGAAACATTCAAGCAGTTTGAAGCCAACAGAAAAATATTATCTGGCAAATTGGGTGGCCTTAATCCTTACCAGGCAGGGGGCACTGATCCTGATGGTTATGTAAAAGGCTATGGCCGCTATGCACAGGATGTGGTGATACCTGCTTTCCTGGCAGCATACACTAATAAGGATCCGCTGGGTGTAAAACTGGCTAAGAACAATAATCCTAATATCAGGGCAAATCCATTCTCCGGTATCTTACCAAAACCAAACTGGAATATTACTTATACTGGTTTATCGAGAATGAAAGGGCTGGATAAGATATTTACCAACTTTACTATCCGCCACGGTTACCGCAGCACTTTTAGCATGAACAGTTTTAATACAGCGTTGTTGTTTGCTGATCCGCTCAGGGTGGGGTATCCTTCGTTCAGAGATACACTGACTGGTAACTTTATTCCTTACTTCCTGGTACCTAATATTACCATACAGGAAAGTTTTGACCCATTGATCGAGATTGATGTGACGTTCACTAATCAACTGACTACCAGATTTGAATTTAAGAAAAGCAGAACGTTAAGCTTGAGTTTGATTGACTACCAATTGGCAGAGAACCGCTCCACGGAAGTAACTTTTGGATTCAACTGGCGCAAGAAAGGAATTCCGCTGATCAAAAATCTCAAGATCGGCAAGAATGGAATGAAGCTGGATAACGATGTTACCTTCCGCATGGACTTCAGCCTTCGGGATGATGCAACTGCTAACAGCAAACTTGACCAGGGTACTGCATTCGGGACCGGCGGGCAAAAAGTGATCCGTATAGCGCCGTCAATCGATTATATACTGAATAACAGGATAAGCATGAAACTCTACTTCGAACAGAACAGAAGTATTCCAAAGATCAGCAGTGCCTTTCCGATTACCAATACACGGGGTGGATTGCAGGTAAGAATATCATTAGCACAATAAGATGTAATTAATAAAAGAGCTGAAATACTTTTTAAGATTATTGTTATACAAATATTATAAAAAGAAAACCCATCTTAAGATGGGTTTTCTTGTATAGTGAAGTTTTTGGTTTCAGGGATTTTGAGGTGCAGAAGCAGCAGTAGGAGAGCCGGTTCTTTTGAACAACATTACATAACCGCAAAGGTTCTTTTTCTTTTGTTTGTTTACCTGTACCGGTTTCATCATGTGAAATTCAGAGAACTGGGGAACATAAGAATAAACAATTACATTCCCGTCTATTTCTCCCCACCTTTTTTGTCGGTAGACAACTTGTCTTTCCTGCCAGTCGTACATTCTTACTTCATAAAGGCGGGAAGAGTAGTCGCCAATGAAAACAAACTGGTACCAACTGCCTTGTGTCAGGGGAACTATCACCGGCATTTCAAATTCACTTTCCATGTTGATGGAAGCTTCTTTGAGCAGAATATACCCGTCGTTACTGTATAAATTCTTAAGGCTGTCAACCTGCTTGCTGATCACATCATTGGAACAGGATTGCAGACGGATTACATCTTGTGAAAAGGCAGTAACAGTTAGTAAAACTAATGCAGTAACAAGGAGGTACGGTTTCTTCATAACAGGCTTTATCATGTACTGGAAATACTGCATAAATATAGTTGGCGGTTTTCCCGATTTTTAATTTTAAACCAAAAAATTGATCAATTAAGTACATTTTCCACGGGAATATACGGGGCAAGTTTCGGGCCAACGGAAGACATACGGTGCGGGGAACTTCTAAGATAACAGATAAATGTGAAATCTCATAATAAAATGGAAACTATCAACTGTTAGTATACCTGTTAAAGTAAATAGTATTGGCCTGCTGAAGACAGGTAACGGACAGATCATTTATACAAACATGGGGAGGAAGAGAGGCACAGTAATATACAATTTCGGCCACATCATCACCTGTAAGCGGTACTAATCCATCGTAGATCTTTTTTGCTGTTCCTTCATCTCCTTTAAACCTTACGACAGAAAATTCTGTTTCTGCGGCACCCGGGTTGATAGAGGTTACTTTAATATTATGGCGAAGTAAATCTATCCGCATACCCTGGCTGATAGCATCTACCGCAAACTTGCTGGCGCAGTATACATTTCCTTTTTCATACACTTCTTTACCGGCAATAGA
>CAZTKV010000051.1:12648-17210 GCA_964614285.1 uncultured Chitinophaga sp.
TTGCTGCAGGCGATCTGTTCGCCTGCCATTAATGATAAGATCATAACCATGAGCAGCAAATTTATAAGCACATGATTTTCCAAAACCTGAAGTGGCGCCGGTAATAAATACAATTTTAGGCATAAAGAGGAAAGTTGATGGATTCGGTATATGTTCGGGAGTGCAAGTTAGGGATGAAATAAATACTCTTGTTTTTAACAGCTTTTTAAAGCGAATTTTCACAAAACTATGTTTGTGTTAGAGCCTCTTTCTTTAGGAGAAGTTATCGAATAAGTGTAACGGTTCCCTTCTGGAAAAAAGGCCTGCCGGTATAGTCGATAGCACTGACCATCCATACATATACATTGGTGCTTTGCGTCAGGCCGCCTATCCTGCCATCCCAGCCATGACCGTTTATAGTTGTGGTGAATACCAACTGCCCCCATCGGTTGTAAATACTGAAGTAATTTATCTTTTGTATACCTACTGCAATTGGCCGGATCAGGTCATTCAATCCGTCATTATTGGGAGTAAAGGCAGTTGGCACAAAGACGTAAGGAATTGTTTTGAATACTTTGACTGTGACAAAAGCTGAATCTGCACATCCTGCCTGGTCTGTTACCACCAGCTTATACCGTACGCTATCAATAGATGAATTGTATACACCGACCGGGTCAGGAATGGTGGTACTGCTGAGACCGGTGGCCGGGCTCCACACATAATTCACGCCGCCACTTCCATTGAATTGCAGTGGCTGACCAACCACTACTGTTGTATCCCTTCCTGCAAAAGCTCTTACCCTTGGCAATACAGTTACCACCACGGTGTCACGGCCCGGCTTGGGACAACCCAACGTATCAAAGGCAGAGAGAATATATTGCGTCGTTCGTGGAGGTGACGAAACGGGATTAAGTATGTTCGGGTTATTCAGATAAGAGGAAGGTGTCCAGGTAAACGAACTGCCATTAACAGTTCCATTCAACTGTGCAGAAGTATTATAACATATAGTTGGGTCTGTTCCTGCATTGGCAATTGGATACGGAACTGTAGTTACAATTACCTGGTCTGTAGCGGTGCATCCACCGATAGTTGCAGTTACATTATAAACAGTCGTGTTATTGGTAATCGCTACCGGGTTAATGATATTTGGGTTATTAAGATTAGCCACCGGTGTCCAGCTGAAAGCAAGCCCATCTGACGTGGCGTTTAACTGAATAGCATCTCCCTGGCAAATGGTGGTATCATTGATGGCCCGCAGGGTTACCTGGTTTACCACTCTTACTCTTACTGAATCTGTATTGACACAACCATTATCATTCAGGTTCACCACATACCAGGTAGTAGTAACAGGAGAAACGGTTGGTGTGCCTGTTGTTGGATTAGTAATATTAACCAATGGCGTCCAGCTAAAGTTTCCTGTACCGCTGGCATTTAATTGCAGCACATCATTTCTGCAGATCAGTGTATCACGGAAGCCAAGAGTGATTAATGGCTTATCTAGTACCGCTATATCCACTTGTGCGGTATCAATACAACCCTTGCTGTTGGTTACTATCAATGAAACAGTTTTAGTACCCGGGCCTGCATAGGTCCATTGGGGATTTTGTATCCTTGATGTGTCAGCGATGGTTGTTAAGTCGCCAAAGTTCCATCGCCAGCTATTTACAGCACCGTACCTAGTATTGGTAGTATCAGTGAATTGATAAGGGTTGATAAAACAACCACCTGTTACAATAAATCCGGGGAAGAAGCCGGGATATACTTTTACAATCGCTGTTGTTGAATCTGAGCATTGTTGGTTACGGTTAGTAACCAGCTTGATTGTGTATGTTCCTGTATCAGCGTATGTATAAGTTGGAGTGTTGACATTAGAAGTGTCATCCGTAGCAGTTAATACACCAAAGTCCCAGAAATAACTGTTGATATCTGCACTGGGAGTATTATTAGCAAATGACATAGTAAACCCATCACAGGTAATGTATTGTGGGTTCAATGTGGCTTCAATAGGAACACAATCCCCAACCCTGATATGAAGTTCTTTCCTGGTTCTTCCTATCAATACACCATTCCGGTATTCATTTACACATACACAAACTACATACTCGCCAAGCTGAGAAGGTGCAATGCCACTTATCAAACCAGTTCGTGGATCAATAGTTACTCCCGGCCCCATTGGTTGAGAGCCACTGAATGGAGCCTGATATGGCACAGATATATATGGTGGATTAGCAGCAGTAACAGGTGCTGCATTGGGTCCTGCATCACCACCCAGATAGGCTTCACAAAATTCATAAGATAACGAATCGCCATTAATATCAGATGCCTGGAAAGAGTACTGGAAGAAGCTGTTCCCGCACACAACCGCTGTGTCATTTACAAGAAAAGTAGGACTGCTGTTTGTCTGGGCATTCTGGCCTGCTAAAGTACCGGGTATGTTTATAGAAAAAGTATTACCAACACTACCACTACCTGTTACATTATTAATTCCCATAATTCTGCAACATCTTTGGTAAGCGACAACATAGCCATCAGGAGTAGATGGTAATTCTACAACTGGCAGATCATAAACAACGACTGTATAATAGCAGCCATCCTGGCTTCCGGATATGCAAGGTTCGTCTGAAGATTTATTAAGGTTAAATTGATTGGTTAATGATACACTTACATTCTGAATGAACTGATTGTTGCCGGCATTAAATATGCTGAAGTTAATGGGATTCGAAACCTGTGCTGCAGAAGGGTTGCAAATCATATATACCGTAAGTGTTATGCGGTATCTGAGATTTGTACCACTACCAGGTCCAAGGTATTCGTATGAAAAATATCCTCCTTTTATATGTGCCGCATATAAAGGTGCAGACAGGACAAAAGAAGTTATTATAGCGAGTAAAAATCGTTTCATTGATACGTAGGTCGAAATTGAATTTTAAATATCCAGCAAAAATTTCTCCAGAATCTGGTTACTCTGCTGTGGTTCTTCGAGCATTCCCATATGTCCGGATTGATTTAGCATATGAATGTACGAAATTCCGGGCAGGTGGCTTTGCTTTAATGTATCAGCGGGGGATACAGCATTGTCATATTTTCCGATTATAAAGAGCACAGGCACAGTACTTTGTTTTAAAATTGCTGTTCGATCAGGCCTTTCTATCATGGCCCGGTAATAAGAAACGAGTGCAGTGGGTGAAAAGTTGTCTAAACTGTTTATTTGTTCATCGATTAATTCTGGTTTTTCGTCTTTGGTTTGAGCTGAAAAAAGATTAGGCGTGACATTCTTCAGAAAGGCAAAAGCTCCGTGTTCCTTAATAAACGCAATTCCTTTTTGCCGGGTAGCTTTTTTTTCTTCAGTATCTGCATAAGCTGAAGAATGAAAAAGCCCAAAAGCTGACAGATGGTTCCAGTATTTTTCTGCAAAAGCCAGTGTGATATATCCACCCATGCTATGCCCGATCATGATGCAGGTATCAATGTTTTCTTCGTGGATAATGGAATGGAGTGTTTCGGCCATTCCTTCCATACTCATATCATCTGTCATTTCAGATTGACCGCTGCCGGGCAAATCGGGAATGATAAGTTTAAATTTATCATTTAAATAATCCAGCTGATGTTTCCACACTGTTCCATCTTCTCCAAAACCATGTACCAGCATAACAGGCTTACCTTTACCTGTGATACGGTAAACGATCTTCTTACCTTCTATTTGAATTTCTTTATTTGTCATTTGTCTGAAGGGCGGGGAACTTCTTTTTTAAAAGTGATTGCCGGATTTTCAAAAAAATTGAATATGCAAGAAGTAAAATACTCAGGGTTACCATTATCCTGGAAAGAATGTCACCGTGGCGGACAAAAAAGGTTTTTTTAGTGGTATTTGCGGGAATGGAAAGTTTAATGGCTGATGCAGTATTGTACGGTTGCGGATCAATTACCTTACCATAAGGATCAATAAAGCAACTGATACCAGTATTGGCACTGCGGGCTATCCATGTCCTTGTTTCGATGGCTCTTAGTCTTGCATAGTTCATATGTTGTTTATGCCCCGGAGTTTTTTTCCACCAGCCATCATTGGTGACGATGCAGACCAGGTTGGCCCCGTTACGAACATATTTACTCATGAACTCACCATAAATACTTTCGTAACAAATGGAAGGAGCAATCTTATAGCCGTTCTTTTCGGCAAGAACAGCCCTTTCAGTTTGTTTTGCATAGCCGGCTGTGGTGCCACCAAATTTTTCAAACCATTTATCAATAAAACGTAAAAACCATGGCAATGTTTCTACGCCGGGGACCAGCATGGATTTATGATAAAAGGATGATGCACCGTTACTGTCGAGTAATACCGATCCGTTATATGTTTCAAAATGCTGCCCTGAAAATTCACGGGAAAACTTTGTTTTTGCATCAAACATGCGATAGCTTTCAATACCTGTAAATAACGAACTCCGTGGATGTCTTTTAAGAAAAGACCATAAAGGGTCAAGAAACTTATTGCTTTTCATGTTGCCTTCATCAATGCCGTTGCCCATATACAATGCTGTTTCCGGCCACACAATTAATGCTGTATTATCATCCACTTTTGATTCGCT
>CAZTKV010000052.1:0-5936 GCA_964614285.1 uncultured Chitinophaga sp.
TAAAATGCTTTCTTCTTCCAGCTATTATTGCTTCGTTCCCATTCGGGTAATTTTTTGTCAGGGTCCAGTATCACTTCTTTTATTTCACTAGTAGTAGGTGCAGTAAACCGCCATTCAGCTCCCCGCTGCCATACTTCCACCGGTAAATTGATTGTATGCTCTTTGCCATTGCTTTCTTTTACCAGTACTGTTACGGGCATTACCATTTTCTCCAGGGTTTCAATAGTGATCTCGCTTCCCTTTTCAGCATTATCATCTATATAGTTTACTTCTTTTACTTTCATGTCCAGTTTCCAAGTATTTAATACCCATGCCCTCCAGAACCAGCTGAGGTCTTCGCCGGATACATTTTCCATAGTGTGAAAGAAATCCCATGGCGTGGGATGCTTAAAGGCCCAGCGCCTTATATATTCTGCAAAAGCGGCATCAAATCTTTCTTTACCGAGAACCAGTTCCCGTAATGCCGTAAGCATTTGCGCCGGTTTCATATAGGCAGCTATCCCGAGATTATCCTGCTGTATTACATCAGGAGTATTGTAAAGACCATCCATCTTGTCGCCAAAAGTATATTTCACCATAAAAGATGAATTAGGGTCACCAAAGAAACCGGCTTCTTTGAATTCGCCATTATTAAACGCTTCGGTGGAAAGGTCATTGATGAATGTATTAAAGCCTTCATCCATCCAGGCATATTTTCTTTCATTACTGCCTACTATCATCGGGAACCAGGTATGGCCAAATTCATGATCTGTTACACCCCAAAGACCGGTACCGGATGATTCTGCACTGCAGAATACAATACCGGGATATTCCATGCCACCTACTATTCCTGCTACATTGGTTGCTGCAGGGTAAGGATATTCAAACCATTTAGTAGAATAATGTTCAATACTGGCTTTGGTAAATTCAGTGGAGCGCTGCCATCCGTTTTTTACGATACTTTCAACCGGGTACACACTGATGGCCATACATTTCTTACCGCTTTTCAGGTTAATTTTTGCTGCGTCCTGCACAAAGGCTTTGCTCGCTGCCCATGCTACATCTCTTGTATTCTGAATGCGGAACCGCCAGGTAGTGCTGGCTGTTTTCGGCCTGGAGTTTTTTTCTGTTACCTCTTTATCACTGCGAATGGTTACGGTCTTATCACTTTTGGCAGCAGCTTCCCATCTTTTCATCTGTTCAGCAGTGTAACATTCCTGTGGATTGACTAACTCGCCGGAACCAACAATTATTAAGTCAGCAGGTGCGGTGATGCTGAAGTCGATATCGCCGTATTCTAAATAGAACTCTCCGGCGCCAATATAAGGCAGCGTATTCCATCCCTGTATATCATCATACACACACATCCGGGGAAACCATTGTGCCACTTCATACACAATTCCGTTTTTTGTTTTTAACCTTCCCATACGGTCTGTACCATACTCCGGTATGATGAAGCTATAACTGATCCTGATCTTCACTTTTTCTCCTTTTCCCAACTGATCTTTCAGAAAGAGCTGCATCCGGGTATCGGTCTTTATTGTTTTATCAGGTGCATGCATAACACCGGCAGTTTCCAGTTGCACATTAGTAATAGTATAACCATCAGTAAAACCCGAATTGGCCCAGCGGCCACCTGTTTGTGTAGTAGTGGCTGATCCGCGGGAATCTTTTTTATAAATATTCTGATCCATCTGCAACCACAGGAACCGCAAATTATCAGGACTGTTATTGGTATAGGTAATTGTTACATCACCGGTTACTGAATGAGTTGCAGTATCCAGTTTACAATTGATAGAATAATCTGCTTTGTTCTGCCAGTATCTAGGTCCGGGTTCACCGCCGGCACTTCTGTAATCATTACCAGGGTAAGGGTAGAACTGTGGATAGAAAGTTTCTTTATGATCATACTTTGACTGGGCAAAAACAGGGGCGAGCATAATTATGCTGCTAATGACAAGAACAATCTTCTTCATGTACTACTTATTTATAGTGGAAAGATAAAATAAAAGTAAGCAGGCGGCTTACCGTTAAAAGGGTATTTGCAATTCTTTATCTCTCGAAGGCACTTTTAAGGGAAAAGTGATTCAGCAATGGCCACACTTTCTGGTTTGCCCACATCCACCAGCCGGTCACCAGTATGGTCATACCCCATGATAAGATATTCGGGTGCCAGTTTCAGGTACACGTCAATAAGTGAAAATTTACCGGTAAAGCCATATTGCTTCATCAGTTCAAAAATGCTGTATTCAAAAACGACTACGCAACTGTAGGCCAGTGGCCTTACCCTAACCCCCTCCGCAGGAGGGGGGATAGCGATTCGCTCTTCACCGGTTACTGTATTTCGCCACCCTGTTAACCGCATATTATCATCAAATAGCAATACCCTCGATGATTTACGGCTGGTAACACCAAAAGTTATGAGAGCTTTCTTCTCATTATGGTAATGAATAAGGTTATGGATATTTAAATCCGTTAAGAAGTCTGCATTGCAGGTGATAAATTTTTCACCCGGGATAAATAATTCTTTTGCTTTCAACAGACCGCCACCTGTTTCTAATACTTCTTCTCTTTCGTCACTAACCAATACATTGCTTCCCCAGCCATCATTTTCAACAATAGCCTGGTCTATTTGGTCTGCAAAATGGTGCACATTAACGATTACATCTCTAATGCCTTGTTGCTGCAGGTATTCAATATTGCGTTGCAGCAAAGGCTTGCCATTTACAACAGCCAGCGCCTTTGGATGCTTATCTGTCCATGGCTTAAATCTTGTGCCGAGTCCGGCCGAAAAAATCATTGCCTTCATTGCTTCTTCTCCGGGAGGGGGTTGATCCAGTTTTTTGCTTCTTGTTCTATATGTAACAGTTCAATTTTCACTTTAAATTTATTTCTTAAATGCCTTGCTATGGCATCTGCTGCATACACACTGCGGTGTTGCCCGCCTGTACAACCGAAGCTGATCATCAGGCTTTCAAAATCCCGTTTGATATATTCTTCTACTGTGATGTCTACAATATCAAACACACTATTCAAAAACTCCGGCATTTTGGTTTGTTGTTCCAAAAAATCCTTTACTTCTTTATTCCGTCCCGTTTGTGTTTTCATGCTTTCCACACGGCCGGGGTTTAAAATACCGCGGCAATCGAACACAAATCCGCCACCATTACCACTGTTATCAGCAGGAATTTCCTTACGATAAGAGAAACTATGAACTTTTATCAGCAATGGTGTTTTTTCAGTGGCCTGGGTGGGAGTGAATTGCTGAATGACCTCATCAGCCACACACATATCCAGCACTTTTCTGAATTCTGGTACAGAGATGCCCAGGCGCTGGTGGTCAAAGAATTCTTTCAGGTTCCTGAGTGCTAATGGAATACTGGTCAGGAATTGTGCCTTACGTTCAAATAATCCACGAAAACCATAAGCTCCCAGTACCTGGAGCAGCCGGATCAGTACATAACCATTGTACTGGCTTTGAAAAATATTCCGGTTTACACTTTCTCCGATAGTATTCTCAAAGGCATCAATATAGTCTTCCAGCAAATCGTATTTCCATTTGTCAGGAAGATTGGCCCTTGCTTGCCAGAGCATGGAGGCTACATCATATTGCGGGGCTCCTTTCATACCTCCCTGGTAATCGATGAAGTGAACATTATTATCTTCTGTTACCATAATATTCCTGCTCTGAAAATCCCGGAACATGAAATACTTGTATTCTGTATGGGTGAGGTAATTACTCAATGCTTCAAAATCATCGATCAGTTTTTGTTTATCATAAGGTTTGCGCAATGCATCCAGGAAATAATATTTAAAATATAACAGATCGGCCATGATAGCCTGCTTACCAAATTCTTTATTGGTGAGACATTTATTGTAATTCAAACCTTCATCACCTTTTACCTGCAATTGCGCTAATGCCACGAGACTTTTTTTAAACAGATCATATACCTCATCAGTGAATCCTTTTGATTCAAGATGATTCAGCAATGAAACGTCGCCAAAGTCTTCCTGCAGGTAAAACTGTTTATCTTCACTGGTTGCCAATATTTGAGGAACAGCCAGTTGTTTTTTCTTAAAATGGTCAGAGAAATAAATGAAGGTTTCATTCTCTTTGATATTGGCTCCATAAGTGCCGATCACTGATCCCTTGTTATCATGAAGTCTGAAATAACGGCGTTCACTTCCACTTTGAGGTAGCAGATCAATTGAACCTGGATCGGTTCCTTTCCACTTTTTATACAACGATGATATGGATTCGATAAGGTGCTGCATGGGACAAATGTAGGTAACCGCTTGCAATCCTGTATGTTGACAGGACTAACAGGCATTAGTTTTTTAGGCTAAATTTGCTTTTTCTGAAAGATTATGAGTTATACCCCCTCCCATAAGGTTCGTATTGTTACGGCAGCCAGCTTATTTGACGGTCATGATGCCGCTATAAATATTATGCGTCGCATAATGCAGAGTAAAGGCGCCGAGATCATTCACCTCGGTCATAACCGGTCGGTAAAAGAGATTGTAGAAACAGCTATCGAGGAAGATGTGCAAGGCATCGCCATTACCAGTTACCAGGGCGGTCATGTGGAATTTTTTAAGTACATGAAAGATCTGCTGGAAGAAAATGGTTGTGGTCATATAAAAATTTTTGGCGGCGGTGGAGGTACTATTTTGCCAGCCGAAATAGAGGAACTGCATCAATACGGCATTACAAGAATCTATAGTCCTGACGATGGAAGAAAAATGGGACTGGAGGGAATGATCGAAGATGTGATCCGTCAATGTGATATGCAGTTAAACGGGAAAGCTGATTATAAAAGCCCGTTGAAACTGGAAGAAGCCAAGGATGTAAGAGTAATAGCGAGACAGATTACAAATGCCGAAAATGGGATAGAAACCAAAATTGAAAAATCAACCCCTAAAATACCCGTGCTGGGTATTACCGGTACCGGGGGGGCAGGTAAGTCCTCTGTGACCGACGAAATTGTTCGCCGCTTCATCAACAATTTTATTGACAAAACTATTGCGGTAATTTCTGTTGATCCATCGAAGAAAAAAACAGGTGGTGCATTACTTGGAGACAGAATACGGATGAATTCTATCTCTCATCCAAGGGCATATATGAGAAGCCTGGCCACAAGAGATGATAATACTGCACTCAGCAGCGCTGTACAGGAAGCTATAGACATTTGTAAAGCAGCAGGATTTGATTTTATTATTTTAGAATCAGCCGGTGTGGGACAAAGTGATGCTTCTATTCTTGACTATTGTGATGTAAGCATGTATGTGATGACACCAGAGTATGGTGCAGCATCACAATTAGAGAAAATAAACATGCTTGATTATGCAGACCTTGTTTGTATAAACAAATTTGATAAAGCCGGGGCGTTAGATTCCCTTGCCGATGTAAGAAAACAATATAAAAGAAATCATAATCTCTGGACAGCAAAGGATGAAGAACTGCCCATCATTGGTACGATGGCCAGTAAATTCAATGATGATGGCGTAAACCATTTATTTAAGTTGCTGATTAAAAAGATTGAAGTAAAAACAAAAACTGTTTTTGGAGAATACCATTTTGCTGAAACAGCCAAAGTATCCCAGGCAGTCATTCCGGCCAACCGTGTCAGGTACCTGAGTGAAATAAGCGAGAACAACCGTAATTATGATCAGTTGGTCAAAGACCAGGCAGCTATTGCGAGTAAGTTGTATCAATTGCATGGTTCAAAGGAAATATTGAAGGACAAAGCAGACAAATCGCTGATCGGTATGATTCAGCAGCAAATTGATTTTTATACCGAACAGTTAACCCCTGTTGCCCGTAAACTGATCACCAACTGGCCTAATAAAATAGCTGAGTATCAAAAAGATTTCTATGAATACACTGTAAGGGAGAAGGTGATTAAACAACCCATGACCACAAAGAGCCTGAGTGGTACAAGGATTCCCAAAGTTGT
>CAZTKV010000052.1:6036-17163 GCA_964614285.1 uncultured Chitinophaga sp.
TTAAACAACCCATGACCACAAAGAGCCTGAGTGGTACAAGGATTCCCAAAGTTGTATTACCCAAGTACAAGGACTGGGGAGATATTTTAAAATGGCAGGCACAGGAGAATGTAGCGGGTCACTTTCCGTTTACCGCCGGTGTGTTTCCTTTGAAAAGAGAAGGGGAAGATCCAACAAGAATGTTTGCAGGTGAAGGGGGACCTGAAAGAACGAATAAACGTTTTCACTATGTAAGTATTGATCAACCGGCAAAAAGGTTATCTACTGCATTTGACAGTGTAACATTATACGGGGAGGATCCTGATCATCGTCCTGATATATATGGTAAAGTGGGCAATAGTGGTGTGAGTATTGCTACAGTAGATGATGCAAAAAAACTTTACAGTGGATTTGATCTCTGTGACCCAAGAACTTCAGTTTCTATGACCATCAATGGGCCAGCTCCTATGCTGTTGGCTTTCTTTATGAATACCGCTATCGACCAGCAGTGCGAAAAGAAAATATCTGAGCTGGGCCTGTGGGATAAAGTAAAAAAGATAAGTGCAGATAAATACAAACATTTTCCTCCGCCTCAATACCATAATTCATCGTCTCCCGGAGAGCTTCCTGAAGGCAATGATGGATTAGGGTTAAAATTGCTGGGTTTGAGCGGTGAGGAAGTTTTGCCAAAGGAGCTTTATGACCACTGTAAGCAAACGGCATTACAACAGGTAAGGGGAACGGTGCAGGCGGATATTTTAAAAGAAGACCAGGCCCAAAACACCTGTATCTTTTCTACTGAGTTTGCATTAAAGCTGATGGGAGATGTACAGGAATATTTTATCCGGAATAAGGTCCGGAATTTTTATTCTGTTTCCATCAGTGGTTATCATATTGCTGAAGCAGGAGCCAATCCAATTACCCAGTTGGCATTTACATTGGCAAATGGGTTTACTTATGTGGAGTACTACCTGAGCCGGGGAATGAATATTGATGATTTTGCTCCTAATCTTTCTTTTTTCTTCAGTAATGGAATGGATCCTGAGTATAGTGTGATAGGACGAGTTGCCAGACGTATCTGGGCAAAGGCCATGAAGTATAAATACAAGGCCAATAAACGCAGCCAGATGATGAAGTATCACATTCAGACATCAGGAAGAAGTTTGCATGCACAGGAAATAGATTTTAATGATATCAGAACAACATTGCAGGCATTGTATGCCATCTATGATAACTGCAATTCTCTGCATACGAATGCGTATGATGAGGCGATAACCACACCTACAGAGGAAAGTGTTCGCAGAGCGATGGCTATTCAATTGATAATTAACAGGGAACTGGGTACTGCAAAAACAGAAAATTTTATTCAGGGTTCATTTGCTATAGAAGAATTGACTGACCTGGTGGAGGAGGCGGTATTGGCTGAGTTTGACCGAATCACAGAAAGGGGCGGAGTGTTAGGCGCAATGGAACGAATGTATCAACGGAATAAGATTCAGGAAGAAAGTTTGTTTTACGAGCACCAGAAACATTCCGGAGAACTGCCACTGATCGGCGTCAATACTTTTTTAAACAAAAAAGGAAGTCCGACTATTTTACCTACAGAAGTAATCCGCAGCACCACAGAAGAAAAAGAACAGCAAATACAGACGTTGCGGAGTTTTTGGAAACGAAACGAAAATAAATCGGCTGACATGCTGCAGCGTTTAAAAGCTGTTGCCATCAACAATGGAAATCTTTTTGAAGAATTAATGGAAACGGTGAAATATTGTTCACTCGGACAAATCACTCACGCCTTGTATGAAGTCGGTGGGCAATACAGGAGAAATATGTAATTTCTGTTTCAGGTGTTGCTAAACTGTTAAGGGACATTTTGTATTTTCATTATACCAGTAATTTGCAATTACTGGTGTTCAGGAAATAATTAGCTGTATGATGGAAAAAAGGGCTGATATTCTTTTTGTTTTTCTCTTAATCTGTGTTGGTCTTCAGGCTCAAAATATTGATGCAACCATTGCCCGGTATGCCAATGAATACGGCCAGGAACGTACTTATCTTCAATACGATAAAACGGCGTATGTGCCGGGTGAAACGATTTGGTTCAAGGCCTACCTGATGAAGGCCATTTCACCGGCCGATGACAGCAAAACATTTTATACCGACTGGACTGATGAAGCTGGTAATCTTCTGTTGCACGGCGTAAGCCCGGTTGTGGATGCTACCAGCAATGGCCAGTTTGATATTCCTGCTGATTATACCGGTACATTCATTCATGTAAGGGCTTACACCAAATGGATGTTGAATTTTGATTCCGCTTTTTTATATGAAAAAGACATTCGCATCATTACAAAAAATGGCAATACTCCGGCTGCTAAAATTCCGGTTGTACCAACCCTCCAATTTTTTCCGGAGGGCGGAGATGCTGTAGCAGGCCTTTCGAACAAAATTGCTTTTAAGGTTACTGATCAATGGGGTAAGCCGGTTAAAATTAAAGGACTTGTACAAAGCAGTAAAGGGGAGATGATAGACAGCCTCCGCATCATACATGACGGGATGGGTTATTTTTTTCTTTTTCCCCGCCTGGGTGAAAGCTATACAGCAAAATGGAAAGATGAAAATGGAACTGAGTATGTTACATCATTGCCTGCTATTAAGCCAACAGGTGTTTCCTTGCAGGTAACTTTATCAGGTGCTAAGCGAACCTTTGCTGTTACAGCTGAGCAGAACCTGGCTAAAGATCTCGGTACCTTACACATCGTTGGTACCATTAATCAATACCAGGTATTTAAAGTAACAAAAGATATGTCAGCCGGTTTCGTTAAAGGTATTATTCCTACACAAGACCTCCCATCTGGTATATTGACCATTACAGTATTTGACCGGCAATGGAATCCCTTGGCAGAAAGGATTACTTATATTAATAACGATGAATATCGTTTTAATGCAGAAATGACAGTTGAACTTTGGGGTTTAAATAAAAGGGCCAGGAATGAAATTCTTATTACGGTGCCCGACAGCCTGGAAGCCAGTTTTGCTGTTTCCGTTACTGATGCGGCTATTGGAACGGACAGCAGCGAAAATATTATTTCACATCTTTTATTAACAGGCGATATTAATGGCCAGGTGTTTAATCCATCCTATTATTTTTCGGGTAATAATGATACAATAGCAAACCGGCTTGACCTGGTAATGCTTACAAATGGCTGGCGGCGTTTTAAGTGGGAAGATGTTGTAAAAGGTAAGTTGCCTGAAATCATGTATCCCCGGGACAGCACTTACCTCACTCTTTCCGGCAAAGTGTACGGAGCTACCAACGCACAATTAAGGGATGCAGCAACTATTATTCTTATTGTAAATCAAAAAAGCCAGGCTGATGGTAATAAAATGCTGATGCTTCCCGTAGCGCCGGATGGTACGTTTAATGATCCCTCCTACTTCCTTTTTGATACAGCACAGATTTATTACAAACTTTCCACAGGGATAAAAGATGGCTCGGCAACATTTATGGAAAGCCGTTTACCGGCTCTTCGCTACCGGATGCCTGCAACGGGTATTTTCTACAACCGGCTGGGTGATACAACCGGTTATAGCCGTCACTTCCGGTTATCTGATGAGACGCTGAGGTTACTGCAGGAATCAGAAGGGAAAGTGCTGGAGAATGTAATTGTAAATACCAAAACAAAATCATCGGTGGAAATAATGGATGAGAAATATACCTCCAGTGGTTTATTTTCAGGTGGAGACAGCTACAAGTTTGACCTGGTAAATGACAAATTCAGGTTTGCCTACCAAAATATTTGTCAATACCTGCAAGGTAAAGTTGCCGGCTTGCAGATCAATACAAGCAGTAACCCACCCTCTTTGATGTGGCGGGGAGGCCCCCCTCAGTTATTTTTGGATGAAGTACCGCTGGATGCAGATTTTGTTTATTCCATTGCTGTTTCAGATATCGCTTATGTCAAAGTTTTTCGTCCACCATTTTTTGCGGGTTCAGGTACCAGTACCAATGGTGCAATAGCAATTTATACCCGCCGCGGAAATGATGGACAAGCGGAACCCGGTAAGGGACTGGCCAGTAACAAAGTGAGTGGTTATACGCCGATACGTCAGTTCTATTCACCGAACTACAGCAGTTTTAATGCTGCAAATGAAAAAAAAGATCTTCGTACTACGTTGTACTGGAACCCGCAAGTAGCCACTACAGCTGCAAAAAATAAAATGAAACTTACTTTTTATAATAATGATGTAAGCAAATCTTTCCGGGTAATTATTGAAGGGATAACCAAAGATGGTCAACTCGTACACCTTGAGCAGATCATGGAATAATAAATAAAACAGCCTCCCGGGAGGCTGTTTGGTCATTACTGCAGACGTTAAACTATTTTATCTTTCGCTATCAGCTATTTTTTTACCGGTTCTGTCAATAATCAGCCATTTACCGCTGAGCATAACTCTTGCAGCACCATCTGAAAAGGTGCCTGCGAAACCATATTTGCAAGAGATGATTTCTTTGCCTTTATTGTCGATATATCCCCACATTCCTTTCTTGTTCACAGCCGCAAGGCCTTCAGAAAACTGAGAAGCATTTTCATAGACCATTGGTATTGCAATTTTGCCACTGGTGTCTAAAAAACCATAGTCATTTCCGGTGCTTACCACTGCAAGATTGTTGTGGAAGGACATCGCCTCTGTGAACTTTGGTTCTACAAAAACCTTACCTGTACTGTCAATGTATCCCCATTTACCATTTAATTTAACAGCTGCAAAGCCTTCTGAGAAAGTTAAGGCATCATCATAAATAAGAGGAACTATGAGTTTACCATCCTTGTCGACAAAACCATGTTTATCACCTTTTCCTACCAACGACAGGCCGCAGACGCATTCGTCCACATGATCGTATTGCTTCGCCCATGCCTGGGTATAACCTGCCAGTGAAATGATAATGGCTGCGAGCAGAAGAAGACTATATTTCATAGCAGTAATTTTAAATTGTAAGTGATTATTTTTTTCAATCTGAAAGCTACTGTCATTGCTGACCACTTAAGATGACTTGTGGCAGTCCTGTGACTGATTTTTATTGTTTATCCATGGGAAGGAGGAAGATTTAAACTTGTTCAGCTTTCCATTCAAATTCAGTTAACTTCGCATCTTTCTAAAACTGAGTATTTTGCGTTTTACAGAATTTGATTTTCATCCCAACTTACTGGAAGGAATTGAGGCGTCTAACTATGAAACAGCCACCCCGGTGCAAGAGCAGGTAATACCACCTATATTGGCCGGCCGGGATGTAATAGCTTCCGCACAAACCGGAACTGGTAAAACAGCTGCTTTTTTATTACCGGTAATGAATCGCCTGTTACAGAATCATGTTGATGGACGAGTAGGGGCCCTTATCATAGTGCCAACCCGGGAACTGGCGATTCAGATTTCGCAGCATGTTGAAGGTCTTTCTTATTTCACTCATTTGAGTTCTATTGCCATTTATGGAGGAAATGATGCGCAGAATTTCGTAGCAGAGAAAAAAGCATTGCAAATGGGGGCAGATATCATTGTTTGTACTCCGGGCAGAATGATTGCTCACCTGAATATGGGGTATGTAAATATGAAGGGGTTACAATTCCTCGTGTTGGATGAAGCTGACCGTATGCTGGATATGGGCTTTCAGGATGATATAAATAAGATCATCAAATCACTTCCCCAGAAAAGACAAAATCTTTTATTTTCTGCTACTATGCCGGAAAAGATAAGACAACTTGCTAAACGGATACTTCATCAGCCGGCAGAAATAAATATCGCTATTTCAAAACCACCGGAAAAAATTATCCAAAGAGCATTTGTAGTGTATGAGCCACAGAAGCTGCCATTGATAAAAAAAATACTGAAAGAAACAGCCTATAAAAATGCATTGGTGTTTTGCAGCCGTAAACAGACAGTTAAGCAATTAACAAAAGAACTGAAACAAGGCGGATTTAATATTGAGGAAATTCATAGTGACCTGGAGCAATCAAAAAGGGAAAGTGTACTTGGTGCATTTGCCAGTGGTCGTATTCCGTTATTAGTCGCTACTGATATTTTAAGCCGTGGTATTGATATTGATACAATAGACCTGGTGATCAACTATGATGTACCTGGTGATGGCGAAGATTATGTGCACCGGATAGGGCGTACAGCCAGGGCGGAAGCGGATGGAGTTGCCTATACATTGGTTGGAGAGAAGGAACAGAATAAGTTTGCGGCCATAGAAAAGTTGCTTGAAAAAGAAGTAGAAAAGGCTTCAGTTCCCGCTGAATTAGGAGAAAGCCCTTCTTATCATCCCCGTATCTACTCAGGAAACAGCCGGCCAAAACGAAAATTCTATAAGAGCGGCCCCAGACGCAGATAATTTGTTATTACTTTAGTTGTCCTTTAATTTTAGTTGTATGAAAAAATGGTTAGCACCAATCATAGTTGTTGCCCTATTGTATAGTTGCTCAACGGGCCAATATGCAGGTACAAATAAGATGTATAGAAAACAAGTGAAATCATATGCAAAAATACTTGCTGAATACCCGGTAAAGGATTCTTTTGCTACTGCAGCAGATTGGGTTGGTACCACAAATTTCTCTATGCGGAGACCTAATTATGTCATCATTCACCATACGGCGCAGAATAGTTGTGAACAAACATTGAAAACCTTTACACTTCCAAGGACGCAGGTGAGCTCACACTATGTGATATGTAAAGATGGCACCGTGCATCATATGCTGAATGATCTGCTCAGGGGTCATCATGCAGGGGTAAGTAAGTGGGGCAACGCCACTGATCTGAATTCATCAAGTATTGGAATTGAAATTGATAACAACGGATATGAGGTCTTTACAAATGAACAAATAGCCAGTCTTTTACTGGTGCTGGATAGATTAAAAAAAGCATATAATATTCCTACAGCTAATTTTATTGGTCATGCAGACATTGCACCTGGCAGAAAAGTAGATCCTAACAGGAATTTCCCCTGGCAAAAGCTTGCACAAAACGGATTTGGTCTTTGGTACGATACTATTAATGTAAAAGTACCTGCCGATTTTAGCCCGGTACAGGCATTACGTATTATTGGATATGATGTGAAAAATGAGAGAAATGCTATTCAGTCGTATAAGATTCATTTCGTTCAGCAGGATACAACAAAAGTTATCAACGAGGCCGATAAAAAGATCTTATATGATCTCATGAAGAAATATCAATAAAGCCCTCCGGCTTTTTCATGATCATCATACTGGTTACGAAGCTTAAGCAGTTCATTTTTCATCTGTGATAGTGTTTTCTGGTGTAAGGGAGATTTAATAAGATTCTTTTGCTCCTGAGGATCAGTTTTCAAATCATATAGCTCCCATTCATTTACAGTGTAAAAGTAGATCAGTTTGTACCGGCTGCCTCTTACGGCAAGGTGCGGTATAACAGTATGGTCCCTTACAAATTCATAATAATGATAGTAGAGATAATCCCTGTTCAGTGTTTTTTGCTTATTTGTTACAACCGGTTTTAAACTTAGTCCCTGTATCCATCCGGGAATCTGTACACCGGCTATGTCAAGAATGGTTGGGGCGTAATCAATGTTTTGAACCAATGTATTTGTTACTGTCCCGGGTTTAATATGCCCGGGCCATCTCATCAGTAGTGGTGTTTGCATAGACACATCGTATGCAAAGCGTTTGTCAAACCAGCCATTTTCACCGAGGAAAAATCCCTGGTCACTGGTGTAGATCACGGCTGTATTGCTGGTAAGATTTTGCCGGTCAAGATAGTCGAGTATACGGCCTATATTTTCGTCAACAGATTTCACACAAGCCATAAAATCCTGCATATACCATTGGTACTTATATTTCAGTAATTCATTGCCTCTTGGCTTGAGCTCTTTTAGTAATCTTCCTCTTTCAGCATAAATTTCTTTATAACGCACCCGTTGTTTTTCAGGGACTCTGTTCATTATTGCTTTGTAATAGGCTATCTGTGTAGAATCAGGCTTATACTCAGGAATATCCATAAGATAAGCAGGGTCAACTTTCAGATCGCTGCACAGCTGCATGTCCCTGAGAATACTCATAGTTTGTATACGCCATGCACTGCCACGATTAAATGTATCTACATATAATGTGGATGGTTCAGGAAACTCTTTTGTATGAAACTCTTCCAGGTGTTTCAGGTTAGGAAAGAAATATCGATGCGGTGCTTTATGATGGAGTAACAGTACAAATGGCTTTGATTTATCCCTTCTGTCAAGCCATTTAATTGTTTCATTTGTGATGACATCAGTGGCGTACCCTTCCTGGGTAATAGTATCTCCTGTCATTTCAATCAAACGGGGATTTACATACAATCCCTGGCCGGGTAATATTTTCCAGTAATCAAAGCCGGTTGGATAAGAATGCAGGTGCCATTTTCCAATAACAGCAGTCTGGTAACCGGCAGCTTGTAATAGTTTGGGCATGGATATTCGTGAAGAATCAAATCTGCTCCTGTTGTCTTTTACACCATTCTTATGTGAATGCTGCCCTGTGAGCAAAGTAGCCCGGGCTGGCCCACAAATGGAGTTGCCGACAAAAGCGTTTTTAAATTTAATTCCTTCCTTTGCCAGCCGGTCAATATTTGGAGTACTGATCAGTGTTTTATTATAAGCACTGATGGCGTCGGCATCATGGTCATCACTCATTATGTAAATAATATTTGGCTTTTGCTGGGCGAAGCATGAAGAAGTGAGTAGAAACAGGAATATAATCAGTCGCATATTGATTATTTATTAGCCTAAGATACAGTATTTGATTTCATGTAGATTTGGGACTAAATAGCAAGTATGGAATTTGGTCGTGTACCGGAAATAGAATTAGCAAGTATTGATTTCAGCTTGCCTGCTGAACCTGATTTTAATAAAATGGTATTAAAAGGTAAGCCGGCAAAACAACCCAGGGTATATGTTGGCTGTGCAAAATGGGGAAGAACAGAGTGGGTGGGAAAGATCTACCCGCCAAAAACAAAAGAAAAGGATTTTCTGCAGCACTATGTGGAGCATTATAATTGTATTGAATTGAATGCCACACATTACAAGGTATATGGAGAAGCAGGTATTCGGAAATGGGCAGAGAAAGCAAAGGGCAAGGATTTTCTATTTTGTCCCAAGATGTATAAAGGGGTCACACACTTTGGTAACTTGAAAGGAAAAGAATTTATCTCCAATGAATTTTTACGGGGCATTGTTGGGTTTGAAAAACATCTCGGCCCCATTTTCGTGCAGGTGAGTGATAGTTTTTCACCTAAAAGGAAAGAAGAGCTATTTACTTATCTTAAATCATTGCCCACCGATCTGCAGTTCTTTTTAGAAGTTCGCCACCCGGATTGGTTTGCCAGGGAAAAAGATAAGGAAGACATGTTCAATTTTTTAAAAGAGAATAACATGGGTGCAGTGATTACAGATACAGCCGGCCGCAGGGATTGTGCTCATATGCATATAACGATTCCTAAAACATTTATCCGCTATGTTGGCAATAGCTTGCATTCATCTGACTATACGAGAATTGATGCCTGGATAGAGAGAATGAAGTATTGGCTGGATAAAGGGATGGAAGAGTTATATTTTTTTATGCATATGCATGATGAAGCTACTTCACCGGAGCTGACTGTTTATTTGGTAGATAGATTAAATAAGGAATGCAGGTTGGATTTAATGAAACCCAAATTTATTGACACTACTCTATTAGCTAAGCCCAAACCTAAACAAAAAGGGTTGTTTGATTAGCTGACTTCATATAGCTCATTCCACCGGGTAGTATATCGTGGGCTGATATGATTTTGCTGCATTTTCCAGTTACGGACAGTACCGGAGGTAGCAAATTTCAGCACATCATCCCGTTGACTGAAGTTGACGTTATCGATCATATCCATCAGTTTTCGTTCACAGTTTTTTGTTTCGGGCAAAAACAGGTTTGCCTGTATAGAATTATCAGGTACAATGCCGCTAAGCATAACGCCGGCTTTTTTATATTGTGTTCCATTTTTAAATAATCTGTCCACGATAGCTACTGCAGGTTTTATCAACTCATTGGTAAATGAAGTGGCGGCAGGTAATGTGACAGAATCACCAAGTGTAGCTCCCCGATAATCTACATTATGATTTTCTTCTTTTGTTACTACAAATACACTGATAGTTTTTGCGGCACCATGCTGCCGCCTTAATTTTTCTGCTGCTCTTGAAGTGTATGTTGCTACTGCTTCTTTAATAGATGCAATGTCACTCACCGGACTACCAAACATTCGGGTGGCGGCAATCATCTTTTTACTTACCAGCTCATCATCCATTTCCTTTACTGGTTCACCTTTCAGTTCTTTAATAAGGCGTACACCAATAACACCACCCAAATGAGTTCTGCCAAATTCTTCACTCATCCGGCTTAGTTGCAGTGCATCGTAGATACAAAAAAGCTGGCTTAGTTTTTCTGCATATTGCCGGCCTACTCCCCAAATTTCACTGATCTGGGTATGTTTTAAGGCATGGTTTATTTTTTCTTCATTGTCCAGCACCATCACACCGTTATATGTGCTTACGTATTTTTTTGATAAGCGGTTAGCAACTTTTGCCAGCACTTTTGTGGGAGCCACACCAATTGATACTTTTATACCAGTCCACATTTCAACGGTATCTTTTATTTTTTCTGCGATAGTCTGTAATTCATTTTCAGGGAAAATACTCAGGTCAAGGAAAGCTTCGTCAACAGAATATACTTCCACATTATTTTTGCCCAAAAGTATTCGTAGAGTTTCCATTACCCGCCAACTCAGGTCGCCATATAAATTGTAATTGGAAGAGAAGACAGCCACATCATATTTTTCAATCAGTGGTTTGGCTTTAAAATAAGGGCCGGCCATCTCTACTCCCAGTTTTTTGGCTTCATTGCTTCGGGAAATGATACATCCATCGTTGTTGCTGAGAACAACAACTGGCTTCTTGTCCAACTTTGGTTTAAATAACCTCTCGCAGGAGCAATAGAAATTATTACAATCAATAATGGCCTTCATCGATAATTATTTATCCCAGGCCTGAAGGCCTGAGCAATTCATTGCCCTGGGTTTTTGTCTTGCCCTGGGCTTTAGCCCAGGGATTCTTGTAATAGTTCAAAACCA
>CAZTKV010000053.1:0-1402 GCA_964614285.1 uncultured Chitinophaga sp.
CATTGCGGAGGATTGGTAGCACCGGAAAGCGATGATAATCCCTGGCATTATAAAATCAGCTGGAATCCCCGCAACATTATCATGGCTGGTAAAGCAGGTGCTCATTTTCGGGAAGAAGGAAAAGAGAAGAAATTGACACATGAAGAATTGTTTGCTGCTGACCGGTTGGTAGAGATCCCTGAACTTGGTTTTTTAAGCTGG
Organism: uncultured Chitinophaga sp.; assembly: GCA_964614285.1. Taxonomy (GTDB): domain Bacteria; phylum Bacteroidota; class Bacteroidia; order Chitinophagales; family Chitinophagaceae; genus JJ008. Next base: position 202 of record CAZTKV010000053.1, read on the forward strand.
TATCCTAACCGTGATTCTCTTAGTTATACCACCTTGTATGGGCTGGAACAGACAGATACATTTATCCGTACTACATTGCGTCATCCCGATTTTATGTATGGCTGGAAAAATATCATTGAACTGAAACTCACAGATGAAACTGCCCGGTACGAAACAGATAACAAAAGCCTGCAGCAAGTATTCAAGGAACATATGGATAAGAATGGCTTTGGTGACTGGATTAATCAGAAACTAACTGAGAGGTTTGCGGAGACAAAAGACCTCCTTGAGAACCTGATGAAGCTGATGGAAGCAGAAAATGAAGCTGCAGAAGTAGGTGAGCAGGTGCCTGAAACTTTTATGGCTGCTGATGATAAAGGGAACCTTGAAGAAGTGGAGATTGATGCTGTAAAAGATAAAGCTGCTGCGTTCCTGGCACATAAAATGCATGAAGCGAATCTTACTTTAAAACAACTTTTCTTTTTGGGCCTTGATGATGAAGAAACTTTAGTGAACAAAGGATTCTGTAGTCCGGCAGATATTCTTCAGTTTGCGGTAGAGAAAAAACTTAGTCTTCGTCCCTACGATAAAGATATGATTGTAATGTTGCATGAGATTGAGTATATAACCGGAACAAAAAGATCTGTTACAAGGAGTTCATTAGTTGTAAAGGGAGAAAATAGTTTGAGAACGGCTATGGCAAAAACAGTAGGATTGCCATTGGGCATTGCAGCTAAATTAATGCTGAAGGGCAAAATTAAAATGACCGGACTTCACATACCTACTTCTAAAGATATCTATGAACCGGTGCTTGCTGAACTGGCAGCACTCGGGATCAGGTTTCATGAAAAAAGAGAAGATCGTTGATCATCCCAGATTTGATTGCTGGATGATCTCTTTATGTTTGATCAGTTGCCGCCAGTAGGTGATCCACAATGCCAATGCTCCTATTCCGGTAATGAAGCCTAATATCGGTATCAATGAACAACAAACCATTACACAATACCAGAAGCCGGTTGAATAGGTAACCCGGTTATTAATATTCTCCAGTAGTTCGCCATCACCCATACCGAGGAAAGAAATATCTTTTTGTGATTGGTACTCGTTCCTGATAGAATCAGCAATGCGACCAACCACAACGAACTGCCATATTAAACCAAAAACAGGAACCAGTTGGAACCATACCTCGAATGGCTGCATCAGCCTGTTATCCGGTTGGATA
>CAZTKV010000053.1:1502-13914 GCA_964614285.1 uncultured Chitinophaga sp.
ATATCGCCTATTTTTATGTCGCCTTTGATTTCATAAATTAATGAGTGATTTTTTTCACTTCGCATTTTAAATATCTCTCCATGTAAATGAAGCACATTGGTTGATCCCGCTCTTTCATGCAGGTCGTCTATATTTTGGGTGATGATGCTGACTTCAAAATCATTTTCCAGCGCTGCTAATCCAAAATGAGCCTCATTGGGCTGTACATCCAGTACGTTTTTTCTCCGGTAGTTATAAAAATCCAATACCAGTTGCGGATCTTTCCTCCAGGCCCTGGGTGTGGCCACATCTTCAATATTATATCCTTCCCACAGGCCATCGCTGTCCCGAAAAGTTTTTAGTCCACTCTCAGTACTGATACCTGCTCCTGATAAAACCACCAGTTTCTTTTTTGCCATACCCAAATGTAAAACAGCAAAGCCACCTGCACAAAAAGATGGCTTTGCTGCATAAGTTTCGAATGGATTATTTTTTTGCAAATGAAGTAGCCGCCTGCACCAGCCGAATAAATTCGGCTCTGTATCCTTCCTCATCAGTTCCTTTTGCTGATTTCGCTAAATTGATAACCTGGGTGTAACTGCCCTGCTGTTTGTATTCTGAATTCCGGAGCAGCATCCCGAATTCGGCAACCGCTGCGGAAAATCGGAAGTTATCTGATGTGTTACTGATAGCAATATGCTCATCTATTACAGTGTGAGTGATCAGCTTACTGATTTCTTCATCGGGTTTTTTGTAGCGGAGTTTTATGGTCATGATCTCTCCTGAATTGTTAACTATTTTCATGTCGTTACTTTGGTATTTCAGCAGGTCCACCGATTTGATGAATTCATCTTTCACTCCAACTGGGATGATTTCATACAGTGCCGTTACCGTATGTCCACTACCCAGTTCTCCGGCATCTTTGGTATCGTCATTAAAATCCTCGGCAGCCAGCACCCTGTTTTCGTAACCGATAAGGCGATAGGCCTGAACTTTAGCAGGATTGAATTCAATCTGTATCTTGACATCTTTGGCAATCGTAAACAGGGTACTGCCGAATTCGTTAACCAGTACTTTTCTTGCTTCATTGATGTTGTCAATATAGGAGTGGTTGCCATTTCCTTTATCAGCAAGTTGCTGCATTTTGTTATCCTTGTAGTTACCCATACCATAACCCAGAACAGAAAGAAATACCCCACTCTTTCTTTCTTTTTCAATCAGTCTCACCAGCTCATCATCACTGCTGATCCCGATATTGAAATCACCATCTGTGGCGAGAATGATCCGGTTATTCCCGTCTTGTATAAAATTATCCCGGGCTGTTTTATAAGCCAGCAGGATACCTTCTCCGCCTGCGGTTGAACCACCGGCTTCAAGATTATCAATTGCCTCTTTTATCTTTAATTTATTTATCCCGCTTGTTGAGGGCAAAACTAGTCCGGCGTTACCTGCATATACAACTATGGCTACTTTATCTTTCTCCCTTAACTGATCCACCAACATGTTCATTGATGCTTGCACCAGGGGTAATTTATTCGGCTCGTCCATGGATCCGGATACGTCTACAAGAAAAACCATGTTTGAAGGTGGGAGGTTATCAACAGGTATTTCCTTTCCTTGCAAACCAATATGCACCAGTTTGTGCTGCGGATTCCAGGGGCATTCGGATATTTCAGTGATAACTGTAAAGGGATTTCCATTTTTCGGTTTGGGATATATGTAATTAAAATAGTTGATCATTTCTTCAATCCGGACAGCACCAGGTGGTGGTACGGATCCATTTTGTAAGTAGCGCCTTACATTGCTGTAAGCCGCTTCATCCACATCAATGGAGAAAGTTGACAGCGGGTTTTGTGTTGAGGCAAGGAATTTATTTTCAACAATATTATCATAATCTTCCGTATTAAACTTGCCTTCATCTGTTAATCCGTCTTTTACTTCACTATCTGCTTTGATTTCAGGTTCTGCATATCTTAACTGTTCTTGTTCTTGGGGCGGCGGTTTTGACTGAGAGTCGGTTGTTGCTTTCAAGTATTCAAGTTGTGTGTCGTTTTTGGTTGCAGGGCTGCCGTTTTTTTGTGTATCACAGGCAATAACACCACAGAGCAGCAAGGCTGCTATTACAGCGATTTTGATTTTCATGGCTATATTTTTTGAATTACAGAATAGAGATGCTAAACTGAAAATTTTTCATAACATCAATCCCGTTTCAAAAGAAACGGGATTGATTCTTAATTCAGTTTTGTGAAAAGTATTTCGCTATTGTCACTGGTTTTTACCTTCATACTATCTGCAGTGAGTATAACAATAGTCAATACAGTACCCGTGGTATCAGCTGCCTTGTCTTTTATTAAGAGCCTGCTGCTTTCCTTCCACGCATAACTGACCGTATCAACTTTTGCTATATCGCTGGTAGCCCGGTAGGCAACACCATCTTTCTGGAATTCATAACTGAACTTCGGTTGTGCAGAATCTTTCAATGGCTCAATAGTTTCTGTTTTCCATTTACCAATGATGAATTCTTTGTTGATTGCAACTGTTTCTGTGGTATTCTTTTTGTTTTTGAGCAGAAAATAAGTTCCTGCTCCGGCTGCAATAATGAGCAGCCCGATGAAAAATTTGTTCATGGCTATACTTTTTTAGGATTTAAAAAAGGAGAATCTGGTATTGATTCCTCAGATCATAAAAATGTAACCCATGAAATCTGTTAAAGAGGTTTAAGCAGCATTATAAAAGAATGCTGACTCCCATCTAATGGTTCATTTCTCCCCTGCCATTTCCATTACAATTTTCCATTCTTCATCTGTTACCGGCTGAACAGATAACCGGCCTAATCGTACCAATGCCATATTGGCTAACCGTTTATCAGCCTTTATTTGAGAAAGACTTACAGGATTCTTCAATTTTTTGTGAGGCTTAAAATCAACAGCTACCCAGGCTTCTTCCGGCGTGGTGGGATCCTGGTATGCTTCTTTAGCCACTTTGGCAATACCAACGATCTCAGTGCCCTCGTTACTATGATAGAAAAAAACAAGATCCCCCTTTTTCATAGCCTTCAGGTGATTCCTGGCGGCATAATTACGGACACCGTCCCAAAAGGTTTGTTTATCTTTTTCAAATTGCTCCCAAGAATACTTAAACGGTTCTGATTTTATAAGCCAGTATGCCATGCCTGATTGTGTTTAAGATCAAATTTAGCGGAACTTGAATAAAAAATTTCAATCCGGGCAATCCAAATATTTCCCTTCCACCGTATTTGATTCTGTTCATGCATGATCAAAACCCTTACCCTTCTCTATAAATAACAATAACATTTTTTTAAAACAAATCAATTATGAAACAAATCAGATTTGCAAGCCTTATGCTTGCAGCCATTTTATCATTAAACAGTTCATTCGGTCAGGGCAACATGTCGAAGGATAAGACAGTGGAGGTGGGCGGTGCGGCTATGTATCCGTCTAAAAACATCGTGGAGAATGCTGTTAACTCAAAAGATCACACTACGCTGGTAGCAGCTGTAAAAGCAGCCGGCCTGGTAGAAACATTGCAAAGTGCCGGTCCATTTACAGTTTTTGCCCCCACTAATGATGCCTTTGGTATGCTGCCTGCGGGAACTGTGGAAACATTAGTAAAACCAGAGAATAAAGCTAAACTTACCTCTATCCTTACCTATCATGTTGTGGCCGGGAAACTGGATGCAAAATCGTTAGAAGTAAAAATTAAAGAAGGAAAGGGTGCTGCAGAATTAACAACTGTAGCAGGCGGCAAACTGTGGGTGATGAAAAAGGATGGAAAGATCTGGCTGAAAGATGAGAATGGTGGAATGGCTACTGTAACGATCAAAGATGTATACCAGAGCAATGGGGTTATACATGTGATCGACCATGTAGTGTTACCAAAATAAATTATCCTTGAATCTTGTGTTAGTTCGGCGGTGCATTTGTATGAATGCACCGTTTTTATTATTGATGGCCTTTCTTTACCATCCGCTCGCCAGTACATCAGCCAGGTGCATGGTTTTAAGGGAATAGTCTTTTTGTTTAATATAACCCTGTAAATGCATCAGGCAGGAGATATCGGTTGAAATAAGATAATCAGCCCCTGTGGCTAAAGCATTTTCTACCTTCTGTTCGCCCATACCCATCGAAATAGCTTCAAACTTTACTGCGAATGTGCCACCGAAACCACAACAGGTTTCCACATCATTCATTTCAGTAAGGGTAAGACCTTTAACATGGGATAATAACTTTCTTGGTTCTTCTTTTATTTTACATTCTCTTAAACTGGCGCAGGAGTCATGATAAGTAGCCTTCCCGTTTAGCGTAGCTCCTACATCCTCCACTTTCAATACCCGGAGCATAAATTCAGAAAACTCAAATACTCTTTTGCTGATATCCTGTACCTCGTGGTGTAATGATGAGTTTTCAAATAATTTACCATAGTAATTTCTTACAAAACCCACGCAACTGGCACTTGGTGCCACGATATAGTCTGATCCGCTAAAATCTTTAATGAATTTTGTACAAACAGATTTGGCTTCATCCCAAAATCCTGCGTTGAAAGCAGGCTGGCCACAACAAGTTTGCCCGGCGTTGTATGAAACAGTACAGCCTGCTTTTTCCAGCACTTTTACCATATTAAATCCGGTATCAGGATATAACTGGTCAACAAAGCATGGTATGAATAGCTGAATGTTCAATGCTTATTTTTTAAATGACCTCAGAAGGCTGATCATCTTTGCAGCGGTGATGGCAGCTTCCTCCCCTTTATGGCCATGTTTACCTCCGATTCTTTCCATAGCCTGTTGTTCATCATTCACCGTAAGAATTCCAAAAATTGTTGGTACGGGCAAAATAAGATTTAATTGCCCTACGCCATCGGTGACAGCTTTACACACATAGTCAAAATGCGGAGTATCTCCTTTAATTACGCAGCCGAGAGCAATAAACGCATCTGGTTTGTTCTTGTTCGCGGAATTATCCCAGAAGCTTTTAATGGCAAAAGGAATCTCTACAGCACCAGGAACTGTGAGCACAATCACTTTCTTTATTCCTTGTTTTTCGAGTATCGCAATACAACCTCTTTCCAGTTGATCAACGATTGCTGCATTCCATTCCGTCTTGACCAAAACAATACAGGCATCCTTTTTCAGAATGCCTGTATCGATATTCAATAACTTACTGTTGGTAACGTCGGCCATAATTAATTTTCTGAACTATAAACACCTAACTGCGCCAGGTAATTATCGGCTTCAAAAGACTGCTGGCTGCGGGGATACTTCTCTTTAATTTCCTTGTACAAGGAAATTGCTTCTTTTTGATTCTTCATTACTTTATCGGCAAAGTATGCAGCAGCAAAAAGATACTCAGGTGAATTGGCCTCATCTTTTTCGAAATGACGACCAGCCTTTTTGTAATAGCTGAGTGCATCGTCATTCTTACCCCAATCTGCATAAGCATCACCTAATAGTTTATAAGCTCTTGCCTGTATCAGTTCCGACTCACTGCTGAATTTTTTCAGGTATTTCACTGCTTTTTCGTATTCATTCAGTTTCAGGTAGCAACTGCCTGCATAAAAAGAAGCCAGTTTACCTGCTTTAGTTCCGCTGTACTTGTCGGATATCTTTACAAAACCCGGATTCTGACCATCTCCATTTAAAGCAAGGTTTACAGAATCAAGGCGATAATATTCCTCCGCCCTGAACATCGCTTCTACCGCTTTTGTTTCTTTGGGCTTTACAAAGAAATTCTGATAAACATACCAACCTCCTATGACCAGTATGATGAGAGTGGAAACAATCATCAGAGGTTTACTGTATTTATCCCAAAAGCCTTTCGCTTTTGCGATGACTACTTCGCTGCTATCCTTTTCCTGCAAATTCTTGTTGTCTGCCATAAAATATATGTTGCTTGTTTTAATTTAAAATTGTTAATCAACTATGAATGGATAGTTCTTATCCACATAAATATCCTTCAGGACTTCATTATCATCCGGCCATGGGCTTTCTTCCGCAAATTTTACTGATGCATCCACGATATCATCCACTCTTTTGTTGATGGCATTGATATCTTCCTGTGTTGCATACTTGTTATCAAGTATTGTTTTTAATACCTGTTGAATGGGATCTTTCCCTTTATACTCATCAACTTCTTCCTTTGTTCTGTATTTCTGGGGATCACTTATTGAGTGTCCTTTATAGCGGTATGTTTTTATTTCCAGCAAAGTCGGGCCTCCGTTTTCTCTTGCTCTTTTCACCGCCCTGCCTACTCCTTCATGTACTGCTTCTGCACTCATACCATCAATTGTGTCTGCAGGCATTTCATAGGCATCAGCCAGTTTGTAAATATCTATAACATTAGAGGTACGTTCTATTGAAGTACCCATAGCGTAGTTGTTGTTCTCACAAATGAAGATCACAGGCAGTTTCCAAAGCATTGCCAGGTTAAAAGTTTCATGCAGCATACCCTGGCGGGCTGCGCCATCACCAAAGTAGGCAAGCACCACATTATCTGATCCACGATATTTTTCTGCAAATGCCAACCCGGCACCGGTACCGATTTGTGCACCAACGATACCGTGCCCTCCATAAAAATTAGCTTCTTTACTGAAAAAGTGCATACTTCCCCCCTTTCCTTTAGCACAACCTGTTGCTTTGCCATATAACTCTGCCATACAACTATCAACTGATACTCCTTTGGCGATAGCCAATCCGTGGTCACGATAGGCTGTAATGAACAGGTCTTCCGGACGGGTGGCTGTCATACAACCGGCAGCAATAGCCTCTTGCCCGATATAAGCATGGAAAAAACCACGGATCTTTCCCTCCATTTTGTACTTCTCTTCAGCCATCAGTTCAAACTGGCGGATCAGCTGCATTAATTCGTACCAATAGAGATAAGTTTCTTTAGAGAATTTGGCTGCCACGGGCAAAAATTTTGAGTCGCAAAAATAAGGGGAAAAAAGGAATTTTAAAGCAGTGATTTTGAGGGAATAAACATGGTTCTGCCGGTCAAATAGTAAAGGCTATCTGGCTTTATGTATTTGGGCATCTTCCTGGCGGCTTTTTACCTTGCAGCTTGTATCTTCCATCCTATCTTGCAGGCCTTAATGCTTCGTCTTCAACACATATCACTTTATCAGTTCAAGAACTATACGAATAGCTCGTTTGACTTCTCCGGGAAGATAGTAGGTATTTGCGGCAAAAATGGTGTGGGTAAAACCAACCTGCTGGATGCTATTCATTACCTCTGTTTTACCAGGAGTTATTTTACCCGCCTTGACGGTTCCAATATAAAGCATGGACATTCAGGCTTCCGGCTTGAAGGTAAACTTGAATTGAATAAAAAAACAGAAAAAGCTGTTTGCATTCTTCGGGAAGCCGGGAAAAAAGAGTTTTCTGTGAATGATGAACAGTATGATAAGTTTTCGCAGCATATAGGCCGTTATCCCTGCGTGGTGATTGCCCCCGATGATGCAGAACTGATCACCGGAGACAGTAAGGAAAGGCGAATTTTCCTTGACACATTATTGTCTCAACTGGATACTGAGTATTTACAGCATCTTATCACTTATACCAAAGTACTGCAACAACGAAATTCTTTATTGAAAAATTTTACCGAGACTGGCAACAGGGATTATGCTTTACTGGATATACTGGATCAGCAACTTATTAAACCGGGTGAGTATATCCTGAACAGGCGAAAAGAATTCCTCGTTTCCTTTTTACCGACAGTAAAACATTTGTACTATGACATAGCTCAGCAACCTGAAAATGTGACCCTGATCTATGACAGTGAATTGCTGTTGGCTTCTTTTGCTGAGTTATTAGCAGTTAACCGCCAAAAAGATTGTTTTGCTCAACGTACAACATCCGGAGTTCATCGTGATGATATTGATATACAGTTTGGTACCCAGTCTTTTAAAACAATTGCATCACAGGGTCAGCGGAAAAGCTTACTCTTTGCCATGAAACTGGCAGAAATGGAAGTACTAAAAAAAGAAAAAGGGTTTGCCCCGCTTCTGCTGTTGGATGATGTGTTTGAAAAACTGGATGAGGACCGCATCGGTAATTTATTGCAAAAGGTTTGCATGAGAAATGATGGCCAGGTCTTTATCACCGATACGAATGAAGAACGACTGACTGCGCACCTGGCAGAACTAAATATCAATTTTCAACTCATCTCATTGTAACTTTACATCATGGGAGAATATTCTATCAGTGAAGCGATGCAACAATTTCTCAATGGCAGCCGTATCAAAGGTGGTATACAGGCATTGCAGATAGAAGATGTTTGGGAAGAGATCATGGGTAAGACTATTGCCCGCTATACTGACAAACTGCAGATCATCGGCGATAAATTAATCATCACCACCAATGTGGCTCCGCTTAAAAATGAACTTATTTATCAGAAAGAGAAAATCAAACAACGGGTGAATGAAGCACTTAAGCAAAAAGTGATCAATGAAGTGATCATTCAGTAATTACCTGTTCCCAAAAAAAATCAGTCAAATATTTCATTTCGGTGGCTTACTGCTTCATCGATGATATCATCAGTTGATACAATACCCATTAATACTAGGTTTTTGAATACAGGAAGATGCCGCACATGGTACCGTTTCATAACTTTCATACAATCTTCCACCGTATCATCCACATCTGCAAATGGCAGCCGGGTATTCATCATTTCATTCACACAGGATTTTGTCAGTGGCTTATTCATAAATATTGTCTTCCTGGCCACATCATGTTCTGTAAGTAAGCCAAGGAAATTATTGTTATCGTCCATTACGATTAGGTAATCGGTATTTTGGCTGCTCATTCTGCATAAAGCATCGCTTATGGAACAGAACGGAGAAATTTTCTTGAAATGTAATTGGTGCCTGCTGAGGATTGTAGTTACTTTTTCCATAGACTTTTGGTTTAATCGTTAGCAAACCTGCTGGATTCAAATAAGGAGGCTTCTTAAAGGTACAGAATAATAAGGCCTAAAATGCCAGGGAGATAGCAATGTGCAGAAAAACAGCTTTATGAATTTATCATTAAATCTTCAGTAGCTTATTCTATTCTCACCCTGGGATCTACTACTCCGTACAAGATATCAGCCAGGATGTTAATAACAATAAAGAAAGTTGCAGAAATAAGTACTGAGCCCATCACCACGGGATAATCTAATTTTTCCAGCGCATCTACTGTTACCTTCCCTATCCCCTGCCAGCCGAAGATATATTCTACAAAAAAGGCCCCGGCTAATAATTCGGCAAACCAGCCGGTGATAGCGGTGATTACAGGATTCAATGCATTTCGCAAGCCATGTTTCCATATCACTGTTCTTTTGCTCAGTCCTTTTGCGTAAGCCGTACGGATATAATCCTGGTCGAGTACATCCAGCATAGCACTCCTGGTTAATTGTGTGATGATGGCTAAGGGACGAATACCTAAAGTGACGGCCGGTAAAATAAGGTTCTGCATGGTTAACCTCCTGTTCCCTTCATCATCAATAGCAAACCAACTGCCTGCTATATGCAACCCTGTCCAATCACTTAACACAAATCCGAATAAATAGACCATAATGATACCCATAAAGAAAGAAGGGGCGGATATACCTACAATACTGCTGAATATAGCTGAAGTATCAACCCAGGTATTTTGCTTAACGGCTGCTACCACCCCTAACGGAATGCCTATTAGAATAGCGATAAACATGGCTGCAACAGCCAGCATCAGTGTACCCGGTAAAGCCTGTATCAGAATACTCCATACCTCCCGCTTACTCTGGTATGATTTACGCAGGTAGGGAATTTTCAGGCCAAATTTTGTATTTCCTCCCGCAAAAAGTCCCCTGAGTTTTTTCTTCTCAATGTCAGCCTTACTGTGAAAACAGATCGGTGAAACATCGTTCAGGTAGTGAAGGAACTGTTTGAAACGGGGAATCTTTTCTCCTTTTTCATTGATAAGGTATAGTTCTTTCCGGATATTAGCCTGTGTGGTGGAATCACCGGTTTGCCCCATTACAATCCTCGAAGGGTCGCCAAAGCCCTGGAATAAAAAAAAGACAAGCACCACCACTCCTACCAGCACCAGCAGGCCATACATTGTCTTTTTGATAATTAGTTTTATCATGCCTATTGATTCAGGCTATCAGATACCTGAACGGAAGGAATACTTTCCATTTTTGGTGCTCTTTTAATATCGGCTTTTATTCGCTGCATCGTTTTCCCGCTATATTTATTCATCACAATACCTTTTTGTAAATAATAAATACAGGGATTACTTCTGGCAGCCGTTTCAATTGCTTTAAAATCACATTTAAAGACCTGCGCATCAGCAAATGCTGTTCCATTAACTGCCGAATGTGCATTACCTGGCTCAGCAGTTATGATATATGAAGGAATATTTTTTGCCTTAGCTGCAGCATATATGTCCGAAAATTTATTTTTCCAGCCAGTTCCGGCTTCAGAGAATTTTTCTATGAATAACAGAATAGCAGATGGCTGTGCTAATACAAATTGAGTTGAATCTACATTGCTATCGCCTGATAAGGCAAAGCCTTTTATTGGGGGTTCGTTATTCTTACCTTTCCTGATTACTTTATCGTACCGTTTTACAAATTCATAAGTAGTAGCGCTAAAATCAGCCGGAAACTTATCAGCGGTAAATTCAACTTCCTTACCTCCTTTTTTATAGATAAAAGTTATTACGGTACTGTCTGGTACAGCATTGGCGGGCATTTTCATTTTTTCTGAAATACTATTGCCTTTTTTAAATGGCAGGCAATCTATCACCGGTAAATAAGTCAGGGTGTACCATTGGAAAAGAAAGCTGAAAATGGTAATACCCAGCATAGCAATAGTGGTTATTTTTTCAGAAAACAGGGGCCTGATATGTTTTTGTTTCCATACGAGGAAAAGAATCAGCAGGGTAAGTGCTACATCTTTCAGAAATGAAACCTTTGATGTAATAGGCAAACAATCCCCGAAACAACCACAATTTTTGGGAGTACCGGTAATATACGTATACCCGGTCAGGAAGGTGAAGAAAACGATCAGTGCTAATAATAACCAACTGAACAATTTGATCCGCCAGCCGAGAAGTAAAGCAAAACCCGCAATGATCTCAAAAGCGTTCATCAATACTGACATCAGTAATGTCCATGAGTTAAAGCCATGCACTCCCCATACTTCGAAGAATTCCTGCATCTTATAGCTCAATCCAAGAGGGTCATTTGCTTTCACCAATCCTGAGAAAATAAATAGGACTCCTGTGATGATTCGTATGAGAGTTACTGATATTTTCATGCTACATCAATATTAATGCAAACACGGCGTAGTTGATAATATCATGATAGTTGGCATCGATACCTTCGCTGATGATCGTTTTGCCATCATTATTTAATATTTGCCGGATGCGTTGCAGTTTCATTAGTATAAGATCAACGAAACTCTCCTGGCTCATACTTCGCCATGCTTCGCCATAATCATGATTTTTATCCTGCATTAGTTGTTTGGCCGTATTGATCTTTTTGTCGTATAAGGCAGACACTTGATCTATATTCATTTCTTCTGGTGCATCCTCTGGTAGTTCCAACTGGATAAGCCCGATTACAGCATAATTGATGATGCCTTTAAATTCAGCTGCTATTCCATCAGAAACTTTCTGCTCTCCTTTTTCCTGTATAGTGCGGATGCGCTGGGCTTTGATGAAAATCTGGTCAACGATGGAAATAGTTCGTAGAACTCTCCAGGCTGTGCCATAATCTTTTGCCTTCTTGACAAAGATATCTTTACAGGATATAATGACTTTGTCGTATTGCTGGTTAGTTGTTGTCATACGGTGAACCAGGAAAAGAGAGTAGTGATGATTAAGATTTTATGCGGGTCCTGTCCTTTTTTTTATTTACTATTTTCCACTCCCCTAACTTAGCTTCAAAAATAACGAACAAAGGCTAATGTTTACACTTAATTGTAAAGGAAGATTGTTGGTGGTGGATAAGCCGCTTGTGATGGGAATTATCAACATTACACCTGATTCTTTTTATGAAGAGAGCCGGTATCAGACTACAGATGCGGTGTTGAGACAAGCAGAACGAATGCTGAAGGATGGGGCAGCTATTCTTGATATTGGAGGACAAAGCACAAGACCCGGGAGCGAAAAGTTGGGGGCAGAAGCAGAATTAAAAAGAGTTCTGGCCCCTATTGAAGCGATACATAAAAATTTTCCTGAAGCATTTATTTCTGTTGACACCTATTACGCAAAAGTAGCAGCAGAAGCTGTGGCTGCGGGGGCTGGTATTATTAACGATATTAGCGCTGGTTCCATTGATGAAAAAATGATAGGAACTGTTGCCCGCCTAAATGTGCCATACGTATTAATGCACATGAAAGGAACTCCCCAGGATATGCAGCAACAGGCAAGCTATTCAAATGTAACCTCTGA
>CAZTKV010000053.1:14014-15404 GCA_964614285.1 uncultured Chitinophaga sp.
GGTATAAGCAAAAAGTACGGTGATATTTATGTTGAAGGTTAGTAATTTCAGGGGGTGCGGACGGGGTTTGAAATAGATCCTGGACTAAAAACGGGGCCTTTCAAAAAAATACCCGCCTTATAAAGACGGGTACAAAGGTGCAGAATTATTGAATACAATAGTTATTTATTTGGTTGAGGAGCGTCAACTTTTTGTGGTTGAGGCTGTGTATGCATAGGCGGCTGAACGGGTGCCTTATCTTTTAAATCAACAATAGCTATTTCGAAGATCAGTTTTTCATAAGGCCTGATTGGGGAGCCTTGCGGAGGTCTTTCGCCATAGGCAAGCATAGATGGAATGTACACTTTTGCACTTCCGCCTTGCTTAAGTAAACTAACAGCTTCATCAAAACCTTTAATCATCTCACCAATACCAACAGTAAATGAATAAGGCTGCACATGATTGAATGCAGGATCTGTATTACTGTCAAACTTTTTCCCATCAAAGGTGGTTCCGGTATAATTTACAGAAACGTATTTTCCGGAATCGGCCAGGCTACCATTGCCGGGGTTAATTATCTCTATAAACGCACCTGATTTTGTTCGTTGGGTGGTAATTTTTTTATCATTGAGATACTTTTGAATAAAAGCGACTTCAGCAGCTTCAAAAATCTTTTCTTCTTTTACTTTATCAGCTACCTGTGCACTGTCGCTTGTAAAGATGCCCAGCACTTTTGCATAAGTAAGTATCCTGTCCCCTTTTTTGAATTGAGGAGGAATGTTACCCGGAGGCATTCTCTTAATAAAAGTATCCATCATCTGGGTGGTGGCGACACTGTCACCGAGGTGCAGTTTTGTCCAAATTTCAGATATGTCATAAGAAGTCGTTTGTGCCAACACAGGAATATAGATCGGCATTTTCCCTTCAGTGGTAAAATATACACTGTCGTTTATCTTTTGAGCAAAACTGAGTTTGATAAAATTCCCAACTTTTACCTGCTGGGTATCCCCACTTTTGAAATGCTGATAAGGCATACCACCCGGCGTTTTACGGTAAGATGCTTTTGAGCAGCTTGCTGCGAGTGCACCAACAGTAAGAATGAATAATAAATTTTTAATTGTGTTCATACTTGTTTTATTTATTGTAAAAGACTTTCATTTTCTTTCATGGCTTGTTTGAATTTTTCAACTGTCTCCTCCAGTGAATCACTACTGCGACCTCCGGCTGCGTTATAATGACCTCCTCCTTCAAAATATTTGCGGGCAAAGGTATTACAGTCAAATGCCCCTTTGCTGCGGAAACTCCATTTTCTTTCCTCATCACGGTCAATCACCAGTGCCACCAGTTTTATGCCCTGGATGGTTTGCGGAAAATTCACAAGCCCTTCTGTATCTCCTGTTTTGATGTGATA
>CAZTKV010000053.1:15504-16805 GCA_964614285.1 uncultured Chitinophaga sp.
TCAACATCAGGTTCTTGGTGATGGTCAATAAGAATTTTAGTACAGTTTATCTCTTTTAGCTTTTCCGTCATTGTTTTGGTACGATGAAAAATGTTGAAATCGAGACAGAAGAGCCATTCAGCTTCATCTAAAAGAACATCTGCTTTTTGCTTATCCTTTTCATAATCCAGCACTTCCTTTGTGCCTGGCATCCAGTTTACCCATCCTGCCCAGTTAGTGGGAGAAATGACGCTAACAGTATGTCCAAACTGACGGAGAAAGTGCCCCAAAGCAAGGGATGATCCCATTGCATCTGCATCTGGCTTCTGGTGTGTGGTTATCACCACCCTTTTGGGCTGATCTAAAAAAGGAAATATCTCTTGTACGGGTTCCATAAAACGGCTGCGAAGATAAAGAGTTTGGAGTTAGCAGTTTAGAGTTTGTTATTTCTGGTTCAGGGTATTTTTTGGGTTTAAAATAACTGTAAACTGAGAATTATTAACCACCAACTTGACTTACCTTTGCGGCGCTAAAAACAAATAAAGCAACTATGAGCAACATAACATTTACCATGATTAAGCCGGATGCTATGCGTAATGGTCATGCCGGAGCGATCATTGATCGTTTTATCAAAGAAGGTTTCCGTATCGTGGCCCTGAAACAAACTAAACTAAGTGCAGAAAAAGCAGGTGAATTCTATGCAGTACATAAAGAAAGACCGTTTTATGGAGAACTGGTGGATTTCATGAGCAGCGGTGTAATTGTTGCTGCAATACTTGAAAAAGAAAATGCAGTAGCTGCTTTCCGGGAACTGATCGGCGCTACAAACCCTGCACAAGCGGCAGAAGGAACTATCCGTAAATTATACGCCACTTCGGTGGGAGAAAATGCTGTGCATGGAAGTGATAGTGACGAGAATGCAAAGATCGAAGGTTCTTTTTTCTTCAGCGGATTGGAGCAATTCTGACAGTGAATTAATTTTTGTGTTTATGCCGTTTCGTTTTCGGAACGGCTTTTTAATACCTGGCCCGGATATCTTTCTGCGTAAGTGTATTGGCCGTATGTTTAAAACTGGCCTTTGACCAGGAAGGCGGGCCAAAGGCGCCCTTTACATTATTTGAAAATCCATATCCTTCCTTTGGAAGGCCCAGGCTGTTTTTGTTCATCATCTGATCATCATTTTCGTCATGAAGGATGGCAATGGCATAATCTCCTGATGCAAGGCCTGTAAAAATGACGCTAGCCTTTTTATTTCTGATATCGAGTTTTATTTTTCGCAAGGCTTTTGAGGCATCATCAGGATATCCTGACCCCTCTTTGAA
>CAZTKV010000054.1:0-1602 GCA_964614285.1 uncultured Chitinophaga sp.
TACATACCCTGTATTTCTTTCAATTCCCGTTGAATTTCCTGCCTTTCTTTCTCCAGCTGTGATTTATCCTGATCGGGTTGACCAAAGCTTTGAATGGCAAATCCAATAAACAATAACGGTAAGACTATTTTTTTTCTCATACTAAATGGGATATGGGTTAAAAAAAACAGGGTGCGGAATGATTTCTGATAACGGCAATATGCAAAATAAATTTTATCCGGCTATTCAGACTTATAATTTTTTGGCACATTAAAGGGGAAACTTAACGTTTCATTAAATTCATACTGCTTAAAATTCAGCTTAATCCCAAGCTTTTTTTTCTCCGATACTGTAATAGTTCTTTTTTTGGAAAAAGCTACTCCCTTCTTTGTCTCGTAATCAGAATAAGTAAGATAACTGGTCCGGTTTCTCTGTTCATCAAGATCATCCAGCTTACTGCTCTGTAACAGTTTCTCCGGATCGCTTATCGTAATCAGCATTTTGAATATTTCGTTTATTCCAAGTAAAGAAACGGACCCGGTTGATTTACTATATGAGGTGATATTAGAATCAAGGAACACCGGGTTTCCTATAAGTAAATCCTGCAGAGAAGGGAGATCCAGGGGCAAGGCTGTTATTTCCTGTAAGTAAGCTACACTGCGGGCAATGTAAATCTTGTTTTGCTTGTCGAGCAACTTGACAGAATCGGGTGTTATATATGCCCGCAACCCTTCGATACCTAATATCGCAGTAATGGATACCCAGATTATACTGTCTTTATACATTCTGATCTGAGCATTTACATCCATCTTCTTACCATCCGGGTCATCATAATCTACATCCATCTTTGCCGAAAAAGTAGTAAAGTCAATTTTATGATTAAGAATATGATTATAACTTTCTCTTATAAAAGCAAGTGAGTCTTCTCTGCCATTGTAAACCGGAGGGATGACAATTGCTACAGAGTCTTTTTTTACTATGGCCGATTGAATCTTCCGGGTATCCTTGCAGGAACAAAGCAAGCAGGTAAATGAAATAAAAACAACTGAGAATCTGATCATAATTAAACGTCTTTATTGCTTACCTGTATGGCCGAATCCTCCATCATTCCTTTCTGTGAATGCTAATTTCTCCGTTTCCTTCCAGGTACATTTCTCAACTTTCTGAATAATCATTTGTGCTATACGATCTCCATGCCGAATGACCTGTTCTTCGGTTGAAAGGTTGATTAAGATAATCTTAATTTCGCCCCTGTAGTCTGCATCAATAGTGCCGGGAGTATTCAGACAAGTAATCCCCTGCTTGATTGCCAGGCCGCTTCTAGGACGAATCTGCGCTTCAAAACCTTCGGGTAACTCGATAAACAGTCCCGTAGGCACCAGTATTCTCTCAAATGGTTTTAAAACAAAAGAGACATCCAGGTTAGCCCTGATATCCATTCCTGAAGAACCAACTGTTGCATAAGCCGGCAAAGGATTAGATGATTGATTAATAATTTTTACTTCAATTCCGGCCATGCCGCAAAGATAAGTATCGGTAACGTTACTAAGCCTTTTTGCGGAGCAACACAGTGGCATAGGCCATTAGCCCTTCCTCTCTTCCTGCAAACCCCATTTGTTCTGT
>CAZTKV010000054.1:1702-2970 GCA_964614285.1 uncultured Chitinophaga sp.
GTAGGAACAAGATAAGCGAAGTTGAAACCAAATATGTTGTACTTAAGACCCAAACCAGCAGTAAAATAGCGGCGGTTACCTTTGTTTTTGTTCTCAAAGAAATATCCGGCACGAAGGGCAAACTGGTTATTGTACCAGTATTCAGCACCCAATGACAATTGGAATTCTTTCATCTCTTCGCCAAAACCATCAGGAGCATCACCGAAAGAACTGAACCAGCTTCCTACTACACCTTTACTTCTGTATTCGGCAAGCCCGGCAGCATCCCCTTCCGAAGGAGGAGTAGGTACTAACAACTTATTAACCTCAACACCAAAAGAGATTGAATTGTTATCATTGAATTTGCTGGTATAGTTGGCACCAAGTCCGAGGTTTGCAGGAATGAAATCCTTAGCATCTGCATTATCGGTATAAGAAATTTTTGAACCGAGGTTAGACAAAACTGCACCCCATGCCCAGCCACTACCTGAAGGCTTTTTGCCATCATGATAATATGCCAGATCAGCTGCTACAGCGCTACCTGCTTTGTAAGTAGTGCTACCCACAGTAGTGCCGCCAGCAAGATTTGAGTTGATGTATTTCAAAGCGATACCTACACCGCTTTTTGCTGAAAGTTTACGGGAATATCCTACATCGATACCAAATTCACGGGGGCGGAAGCTACCAAAGTCATTGCCCAGGTTATCGGTAAAAGTAATATTACCAAGACTAAAGTAACGAACAGAACCAGAAAATGCCTGGTTTTCATCGAATTTGTAGTAGCCGGAAAGTGTAGCGAGATAAACATCATTTACAAGATCTTTCAGCCATGGTGTATAAGTAGCACCTATTCCACCTTTTGATTGATTGAAAGCTACTTTACCGATATTCCATAAACCTGAATAAGCATCCGGAGAAGTGGCAACACCAAGTTCTCCCATACCGCCCGAACGGGCATCTGGTGAAATTCGAAGAAAAGGAACAGCAGTTGTAACAACGTTAATTGGTTCTACCTGAGCTTTTACAGCAGATGACAATCCACAAAAAAGCAGGATTCCGGCAGTTAGTTTTAAAGCAGTTGGTCTCATTAGAAATTTTTTAATAATGGTGTAAATATAGAGCTTTTGAATAAATACAAAACTAAAATAGAGAATTTTATCTGAAACGAAAAAATTGTCGATTTTAGGTGGTACTCAACGGTTTTTAGGTTCCCGGAAGGCGTCAGCCAACGGGCAAATTTCTGAAAAAACGTCTTCTTTTCGATTTTATTGTTAAAATTTCTTTTTGAG
>CAZTKV010000054.1:3070-16759 GCA_964614285.1 uncultured Chitinophaga sp.
GTAAAAGGATTGGGGTAGTTCAAGACATGACTAAGCTCCAGTTCATCATCATTTGCAACGATAAACTCCAATGTAATTTCACTGGAATTATTCAATACATCCCATGCTTTGATCTTAATTGAGTGTGGTCCCGGAGGTAATTCGGGAAGTTGAAACCGCACCATACCTTGCTGGTAACTATCAAGTTCACCCTGGTAATAATCATTAAGGATAAAATACTGGTTGTTATCATTATCTAATGTAGCCACAATATCATGGCCTATGCCGGTACCGGTTGTATTTATTCCCGAAGAATCGATAAGCTTAACAAGTAACACCGGTTTTTGATTAGCAAGCCCTCCATTTACAAATTGCTCATCATTTAGCCAGGCCTTCATTTCCGGTCCTTCATTATCGTTGTTGACAGCACTTCCGGTTCCCCCAACCACAAAATTGGTAAAAAGACCACTGCCATCCTGTGTACCGTTTTCAGCATACAAACTCAGTCTCCCAAAACCATATTGAAAATTAATATCCTTTGGTACTTTGAAAGAAAATGTAAACCTCCCGTTCTGTACCGACGCTTTACCTTTAAAAAGAATATTGTTTTGTGTTTGAAAACTGGTAACCTGGCTACCGGGGTCATTGCCAAGCGTATTTATTGTTTGAAATTTATCAAAAACAACTGGATAAACATTACCATTAAATCCAGATAAGACATTGCCTAAAATGTCGATGACTTCGCCTTCGATTACAATTTTTTCAGCAGTACTTAAAGTATCGGCTTGTGAAACAGCTATACCGTTTACACTTGTTGCTCTCACCCCCAGTGAAGGAAACGCAAGTGACATGGCTGGGTCACCCAATAATGCAAATTTCCTGTTGTTGGCTATATCCCCTGAAGTCTGGTATGTATAGTTCTTTGCTTCTTTTACTGCCTCCCCAAGTGTTCTGTATTTGCCGTTCGCATCAGGCAGTAAAGCGAATTGGATATAATTATTATTCATTAACCGGTTGCTGAATGCAAAAACAAGCCTTGTTGTAGTCATCAGTGCGATAGCCCCGTTTTTTTGTCCCAATAAAATATTTTCACCAATAGAGTTTATTGTTGGATTATCGTACGGTGCAAAATCGCAGGTAGCTGTAATAAACAATGGTAACCGGTTGGCGTTGCTCCAGCCGTTCACTATATCCTGATCCAGTACAGTTTCCTCTGCTAGTCTCCTTGAACCGCCATGACCATTATAATTCCAGATAAGAGTACCATTATAAATTTGGTTATTAATAGCCTGATTGGCCTGCGGATAACGGCTTCCCCCTGCCCCACTCTCCTGCTGATAAGCATCCAGGTATATTTTTCGCTGATTAAATACCGCTCCTGCCGATGCCGCGGTTGTAGTTATTATCTCGGCATCCTGCAAATGCAGGTTATCATCTTCATCATCTGCAATAAAAGTGAGATTATTTCGCCAGGGACCGAAACTCTCAGGGGCAAAATAAGCTTCTACCTTGTCTACAAAATTCTTGGCCTCGGCTGTGTTTTTCGCCGGCACACGGCCAATTCCGATATCCAGGTAATTAATAACCAGCCCGGAATTGATATCTTCATTGTCATCCAAAAATCCAAAGAAATCGTCTGAAGCATACGTTGACAGAGGATCGGTAGAAAAAACACTCTGATACGAAGGAACAAGGTTCGTATTGTTATTTATTCTGTTCTTATAATCAAAGGAGGCATCTCCGAATAACAATAAGTATTTCGGTTTATCAACTGTATTTGTGCCATACTTATCATGGTACATTTTTACAAAGTCCCGAATGGCAGTAGGATCCGGAGAGCCGCTGCCAAATTCATTAAATACCTGTTCAGTTGTCACTACAACTACCCGTAAGCTATTTTGCTGATGATGAAATTGTGCAAGCCTTTGTGCCTGCGGCAATAAAGATGAATGGGTGACAATTAAAAAATCTACTGGTGAAGTATTGTGCAGGTCCTGGTTGTTGATCCTCCCGATTCCGGCAGGAATTAAAAAGGCACTATTATTGAAAGCTATATACTCTCTTAACCGGGAACAATCATTTACAAACCTGAATTCAGTACCCGAAAGGGCTCCCATCATTCTTGAAGGATGCAAAGGATCGGTGACTTCCCAAACCTGGGTGGAAGATGTGGCATTTTTAATGATAAATTCTGCATTAGTATTCCCTACACTTAACCAGTCCCTGAACAATAACTGATCTACTCCATTCATTGACAAATTCCGCCTGGCAAAAATTTCAAACCAGTTAAGCCATCCCTGCGAATTAAAACTTCCCGGCACATAAGTATAGTTAATGCTGACATTACTTTGAGAAGCCGTCGAGGATAATAATACTGTTGAAGGCTGTACAAACAAATCATACTGACCACCAGCAACTGAATTAATAAGTTGCTGTCCTGCTGGCTGATCATTTATTTTAATATCAAACCGGCTGCCGGTACCTACTGATCTTGCTACACAATTGCTTTGCAGTAATAAAGGTGTATTAACAAGAATGTCAGGAATAGTAACGGTAAATGTTCTTGTTAAACTTTTTCCCGGAGCGTTGGTAAATTCCTCCCCATACCATTCCTTACCGCTTGCGAGGAAATTGATTGTATCTGATTCATGAAAGAACCTTTCAGAAAAACTGGTTACAGTAATAGCCGGAGGGCCTGATAACGGAGTATTTTGCACCCGTTCTCCACTCCCTCCAATAGTTAAATAATAGTAAGACTCGTTGCTGTAAAGGTTCTTTTGATGAATGAATCTTCTATTGACCGAATCTTTCTTCCATTCATCCGGCCCCGGAGCATAAAAAAGTATATAATCAGTACCATTAATGACACCATCGCCGCCATCTACCACTTGTATACTGTTTTCTGCGAGGTCATCCAGCCGCTGTCCTGCATTTGCTTCTGACAACATTGCGCCACCATTCCCAAATAATCTTACCGAGTTGGACGAAAGACTGGCAGTGTTTACTCCCAGGCTGGCCAGAAAAGGAATATCAATTTTGTAAACTCCTCTTTGCTTTACACCTAACTTGTACCAACTGCCGCTGCTCAGTACAGAATTTGTAGAATAAATTCGTTGCGCAGGAGCTAAAAAAGAATCTGAAAGGAGGATTCCTGTCAAAACAATATCCCGGAACAACTTCATGTGCTAACGTATTGGTCTGATGGGAATTTCCCGTTTAAAAAAAGGTATTTCTGCGTATCCGTTTTTACCTAAACTGTCTATATTCGCATTTCCGGCAGGTAAAAGTTATTTAGGGTGCAATATTTTACCCCATCCGGCGTTAAAATTATTCCAATTCATAGGTTTATGCAAAAAACAATGAGAAACTTAACAATCCTACTATCCTGTGTGGTGCTGCTGGCATCCTGTAAAGGAAAAGGCCTTTTTGGCAAAAAGAAATACGATAAGTCCGATGTAACCGGCTGGAACTACAATGATAAGAATCAGGGTGGTTTCCAGGTTTCAAAGGCCAAAGAACAGGGCCTTGGCCCTGGTCTGGTATTTGTTGAAGGCGGTACCTTCACCATGGGACAAACGGAGGAAGATGTAATGGGTGACTGGAATAATATCCCCCGCCGTGTTTCTGTTCCTTCTTTTTACATAGATCGTACTGAAGTAGCCAACGTTCACTACCGTGAGTATCTTCACTGGTTAACAAAAGTGTTTGACCCAACCGATCCTGCTAATGCAAAAATACTGGAAGGTGCTTTGCCTGACACACTGGTGTGGAGAAGTGAGTTAAGTTATAACGAACCAATGGTTGAATTCTATTTCCGCCATCCTGGTTTTAACGATTATCCTGTTGTTGGTGTGAACTGGAGACAGGCAAAGGATTTTTGTCTTTGGAGAAGTGATCGTGTAAATGAAGGAACACTGGTTCAGAAAGGATATATCAATAAAGCCAATCAAAAACCTGGTGCACAACAGGGTGACAATAACTTTAATACCAAATCATACTTATTAGGATTATATACTGCCCCTCCCGGTAAAGCTATGCAATCTAAAAAGGGACAACCCCCAATTGCACCAACGTATGAATCAGGTCTTCTTTCACCTGACTACCGCCTTCCTTTTGAGGCAGAGTGGGAATATGCTGCTTATGGTTTGATCAATCAAAACCCTCGCCCCAGCCTTAAGGAAGGCAAAAGAGGGGAAGAGTTACAGTCAAATAAACAAGTTTATCCCTGGTCACAAAACGTAAACGGACTTCGTGATACCCGTCGTGGAAGCTGGCAGGGAGTTTTCCTGGCTAACTTCAAAAGAGGCTCTGGTGATAATGCCGGTGTGGCTGGTGGTTTAAATGACCGTGCCTTCTACACTGCCCCTGTTCAATCTTTCTATCCAAATGGATTTGGAATCTATAACATGGCTGGTAATGTTAGTGAGTGGGTGGAAGATACTTACCGTCCTCTTTCTTCTCTTGATTTTGATGATCAACCGGCACCATTCCGCGGTAACGAATACAAAAAATTATATGTTGCAGATCCATCTACTATGGATCCTTCAACAAGATACGAGAAAGACAGTCTTGGCCGTGTGAAGATGGTAGCTGTAACAGATGAGGAAAGCAAAAACCGCAGAAACTACCAAAGAGGTAATGTTATCGACTTCCTCGATGGTGACTCGTTATCACAGTCTTCTTATGGTTATGCTAATACAACGCTTATTCACCCGGAAAAATCAAAAGTTTACAAAGGTGGTAGCTGGAATGACAGAGCATATTGGTTAACTCCTGGTTCTCGTCGTCATCTTGAAGAAGACCAGGCACTAAGCACTCTTGGTTTCCGTTGCGCTATGAACCGTATGGGCAGCCCTGAAGGTAATAAGCGTAAAACTGGGCAGCATTTCAAAACTAAAAGACAAAAAAGATAAGCTGATAAAATAAAATCTTACAAACCCTCCGGACACGGGGGGTTTTATTTTTACAGGTTGTCACCCTGAGTTTATCGAAGGGTTACTTTTGCCATATGCTTATTGAAGACCTTTACAACATTTATAAACAATATCCTTCTGTACAGACAGATACCCGCCAATTAAAACCAGGTGATATTTTTTTTGCATTGAAAGGAGATAATTTTAATGGCAATACTTTTACCCGACAAGCAATAAATGCCGGCGCGGTGTATGCTGTCATTGATGAAGCCGGTTATGAAGTACCCGGAAAGACGATACTGGTTGATGATGTACTAACCACTTTGCAACAGTTAGCACGGTATCACCGGGAACAATTAAGCATTCCTGTTATCGCTATTACGGGCAGTAATGGTAAAACAACCACTAAAGAGCTTGTACATGTTGTTCTTTCTTCTACCTATAAAACATATACCACAGAAGGTAACCTGAATAATCATATCGGGATTCCAATTACAATTCTGAAAATAAAGAAGGACGCAGAGATAGCGGTTATAGAAATGGGTGCTAATCACCAGAAAGAAATAGCCGGCTATTGCGGGTATACGCAACCAACTCATGGGATCATTACTAATTGTGGCAAGGCACACCTCGAAGGTTTTGGAGGCGTAGAGGGGGTCAGAAAAGGGAAAGGTGAACTTTATGATTATTTACGTACCCACAATGGTACTGCTTTCGTTATGTGGGACTATGATTATTTACAGGAAATGAGCAAGGGAATACCAACCATTATCAGGTATGGTACAGCTGCAGCAGATATTGAGGGAATAGCCCTGGATAGTGAACCTTTCCTCGAAGTAAATATTACTAAAGGCTCTTTGGCTGGTCGTATTAAAACCAGGTTAGTAGGTGAATATAATTTACCCAACGTATTACTGGCTGTTGCGATTGGTAAATACTTTAATGTGCCTGATAATAAGATCAAAGAAGCAATAGAGAATTATATTCCATCCAACAGCCGGTCTCAATTGATTGAAACAGGCAGCAATAAAATTATTCTTGATGCATACAATGCTAATCCCAGCAGTATGAAACTCGCAATTGAAAATTTTGCAAAGCTGCATGCCGATAGTAAAATATTAGTCCTCGGGGCCATGGCAGAGCTCGGCGAAGAAAGCCTGGAAGAACATAAAGCAATTGTCAAAGAGATAAATCATCACCGCTGGAAGCAGGTTGTGTTGGTTGGCGGCGACTTTCTGAAATTCGAACACCCCTTTCTGACATTTGAGAACTCAGTTCAGGCAGCCGAATGGTTTAAACAGCAGAAATATTCTGACAGCCATATTCTCATCAAGGGCAGCAGAAGTATGAAGATGGAAAAAATATTAGAACCCTAACTTTGCAAAATGAACTGGAAAGAACTCTTCCCCCAATTTGAACCCGGACTTATCAATGCTATTGAAAAAGAAGCAGTACAGCGAAGCTTCAATGCCGGTGATGTTATTATGAGAACCGGGCAATATATCAAATCTACTGCCCTTGTACTGGAAGGCCGTGTAAAGATTTATCGTGAAAATCAGGAGGGAGGTGAGTTTCTCATGTATTATCTTGGACCGGGCCAGGCCTGTGCCGTTTCTATGATCTGCGCCCTTCAATCGCATACCAGTGAAATAATGGCTGTAGCAGAAGAAGACTCTGAAGTGCTGATGATACCTGTGCAATTAATGGATGATATGATGAATAAATACAAAACATGGTATCAGTTCGTCATTCAGACCTATCGCAACCGTTTTGATGAAATACTATCAGTAGTTGATAATATCGCTTTCCGGAATATGGATGAACGTCTTGAATTTTATCTTAAACGATATGTAGAAAAAACAGGCAAAAAAAGTGTTGAAATTTCTCACCAGCAGATTGCCGACGACCTTAACAGTTCAAGAGAAGTAATTTCCAGGCTGCTGAAAAAGATGGAACAGAGAAATCTTGTAAAACTCCATCGCAATATGATTGAGCTTGTGCAGTAGCTGATTACGCTGTGATTTCTGTCACATTGTAAAAGTGGTCTTTCATCTAATCTTGCAAAAAATATTACATGGAGATCATCGGCTATATTGCTTCCCTTATAATTGGTATTTCACTTGGACTTATTGGCGGGGGTGGTTCTATTCTTACAGTTCCTGTATTAGTTTACTTGTTTGGCGTTGAGCCTGTTTTAGCAACAGCCTATTCACTTTTCATAGTGGGGTCATCCAGCCTTGTAGGTGCTGTTCCAAAATACAAGCAGGGAATGGTGAACCTGAAAACTGCCATTATCTTCGGCATCCCATCTATTGCTGCTGTTTTTGCTACCCGGAAATTTATCGTTCCCGGGATACCGAAAGAAGTTTTCAGTATCGGAGATTTTGTGGTTACCAAAAGTATCCTGATGATGGTGCTTTTTGCTATTCTCATGGTTTTTGCATCTGTATCTATGATCCGTGATAAAAAGAAAACACAAGAAGCAGAAAATGGAGAACAAAAATTCAATTATCCTATGATACTGCTGGAAGGCGCTGTGGTAGGGGTTTTAACTGGCCTGGTTGGTGCGGGGGGAGGATTCCTCATCATACCCGCTCTTGTATTATTCAGTAAGCTTCCTATGAAACAGGCTGTCGGAACTTCTTTACTGATCATAGCAGCTAAATCTTTAATTGGATTTACGGGTGATTTATCCAATTTTACTATGGACTGGAAATTGTTACTGAGTGTTACTACATTAGCCATAGCTGGCATTTTCATTGGTGATGCCCTTAGCAAGAAAATAGATGGCGATAAACTAAAAAAAGGGTTTGGCTGGTTTGTTTTGGTAATGGGCATTTACATTATTGTTAAAGAATTGTTCTTCCCCGGCGGGGGCGGGCATTGATTGTGATTGATGTCACTGTACAGGACTGAACAGCATACGAAATTTGATATTCAATAATAAAAAACTAAATCATTTTAAATGAAAGTAGAACAAATTTATACCGGTTGCCTGGCACAAGGAGCTTATTACATAGAAAGTAATGGCGAAGCTGTTGTTATTGACCCGCTGCGTGAAGTAGAGCCTTATATACAGAAGGCCGAACGCAACAATGCAAAGATCAAGTATGTTTTTGAAACACACTTCCATGCTGACTTTGTAAGTGGCCATCTGGATCTTAGCAAAAAAACAGGGGCTCCGATTGTATATGGCCCGAATGCAAAGCCGGCATTTGAAGCACATATTGCCAGAGATGGCGAAGAATTTAAAGTGGGTAATGTTACACTAAAAGTGTTGCATACACCCGGCCATACTATGGAAAGTACCTGTTACCTCCTGAAAGACGAAAATGGAAAAGAGACAGGATTGTTCTCCGGTGATACTTTATTCATCGGTGACGTGGGCCGTCCTGACCTGGCACAAAAAGTAGCTTCCGAACTGACCCAGGATAAACTGGCGGGTTATTTGTTCGATTCTTTACGAAACAAAATTATGCCTCTGCCGGATGACATTATTGTATATCCTGCCCATGGCGCCGGAAGTGCCTGTGGCAAGAATATGAGCAAAGAAACTACTGACACGTTGGGTCATCAGAAAGAAACAAACTATGCTCTCCGGGCCAATATGACCAAAGAAGAGTTTATTAAAGAAGTAACTACAGGACTAGTGGCCCCGCCGGCTTATTTCCCGTTGAATGTGATGATGAATATACAAGGATATGAAAGTATCGACAAAGTACTCGAAAGAGGTCAGCATGCATTAAGCCCGGATGCATTTGAAGCAGCAGCCAATGAAACCAGTGCTTTGATATTGGACACAAGAGATCCGCAAACCTTTGCCAAAGGTTTTGTACCCAATTCTATCAATATCGGTATTGATGGCCAGTTCGCACCCTGGGTAGGCGCTATGATTCCGGACATCAAACAGGAAATATTATTAGTAACAGATGAAGGTCGTGAAGAAGAAGTAATAACCAGATTGGCCCGGGTTGGTTACGACTTTACTATTGGTTACCTGAAAGGTGGTTTCAATACCTGGAAGAATGCCGGAAAAGAAGTAGACCAGATCGCCTCTGTTGATGCTGCTGATTTAGCTGACATCATGACGAAAGAAAAAGTGAACATACTCGATGTACGTAAAAAAAGCGAGTACCTGAGTGAGCATATTATCGACGCAGAAAATGCCCCTTTGGATTTTGTTAATGAGAGTATGGCACAGATCGACAAAAATAAAACCTACTATGTGCATTGTGCGGGAGGATACCGCTCCATGATCTTCAACTCTATTCTTCGTGCAAGAGGATATGATAACCTAATTGATGTTAAGAGTGGCTTTAAAGCATTGAAAGAAAGCGGCAAATTTAAAACAAGTGACTATGTGTGCCCATCGACACTATTATAACTGTTGGTTGATTAATGGTTAATGAAGCCGGGGATGATCCCCGGCATTTTTTCCAACATAAAAACATTAAATATGGAAGTAAATACTATAACAAGCATGCCAAGAATCGGCGATAAAGCCCCGGATTTTGAGGCAGTAACTACTACTGGCAAGATTAAATTTTCTGATTATATTAAAGGAAGTTGGGTGATTTTATTCTCTCACCCGGCAGATTTTACCCCGGTATGCACAACAGAGATGAGTGGCTTTGCAAAAGAGAAAGAATTTTTTGCCAAACACAATACTAAACTGATGGGGCTGAGCATTGACAGCATTCATGCCCATATTGCCTGGGTAAATGCCGTACATGAAAAAACAGGTGTACTATTTGAGTTCCCGATTGTAGCAGATATTGATATGAGTATAGCAAAACTTTATGGCATGCTGCAACCTGGCGAAAGTGAAACTGCAGCAGTAAGAGCTGTGTTTATTATTGATCCGGAAGCAAAGGTTCGATTAATAATGTATTATCCGCTTAATGTTGGCCGTAACATGGCTGAAATTAAAAGAACCTTACTGGCCCTGCAGACATCTGACGAACATAAAGTGGCGATGCCGCTTGACTGGGAGCCAGGAAAGAAAGTAATAATCCCTGCACCAAAAACCATAGAAGCCCTGGCAGAACGCAAAGCCAGCAACCTGGAAATGGTAGATTGGTACCTTGCCAAAAAAACATTATAAAAATAATATACATGAAAACATTAAAAGAACTGGTAAAGAATCCTTCAACGATGGTAGTTGATGTGCGCAGTCCCTGGGAGTTTGAAATGGAGCATATTCCTGGTGCAAAAAATATTCCATTGGAAGAAATTCTCTACAAGGCAGAAGAATTTAAATCACAAAAAAATCCCATTGTTCTTTATTGCCGTAGTGGCAACAGAAGCGGAATGGCGGTAAGTATTTTAAAACAAAAGGGAGTTGCTAATGTATTCAATGGCGGAGGCCTTGGTGATATGCAATTTCTTCTAAACTGATATATTATGCTGGGATTTTTAAAGAAAATATTTGGTGGCACATCGGTCAATTATAAAGAACTGGTGAGCAATGGTGCTATAATTGTAGATGTTCGTTCCCCGGGAGAATATAAAGCCGGACATATACCCGGTTCGAAAAATTTTCCGCTGGACAATATCCGCAGCAAAGTAACCGAGTTGAAAAAAATCAACAAACCAGTTATTACTGTTTGCAGAAGTGGTGCCCGGAGCGGTATGGCGAAGAGTATTCTTCAGTCTGCAGGAATAGAAGTGTATAACGGTGGTCCATGGACAAGTCTCAAAAGTAAAATTGCATCATGAGGTCTTCTGTTCAATTGGTAATAAAGAAAAAGTGGCTGATCCTTTTTACCGGAGTACTGCTGGCAGGCCTTTGCAGTACCGTTTGTGTGCAAGCACAGCAAAATAGTGCCGGGAAAACTGTTTCCCAGAAAAGGTTTCAGCGACTGATTACAAAAAGGAATACTGTCCTTCTTGATGTAAGAACACCTGATGAATATAACGCCGGTCATATTCCCGGTTCTTTGCAAATTGATGTATTAAAAACTGAGAATTTTAAGAAACAGGTTGCAGTGCTGGACAAAACAAAAACGTATCTTTTATATTGCCGTAGTGGAAAAAGGAGTAAAGAAGCTATGCTACTGATGAAAGAATCAGGTTTTACAAAACTATATGACCTAGAAGGAGGTTTTAGCAACTGGAAAGGAAAGAAAGAACAATAATCGGAATTAGAAATTGCAAGCGTATGTATAAAAATTTTTTTATCCTAATAGCCCTAATACTGTTTAGTACGCAGATCCAGGCACAAACTAATTCAGCAGGGTCGTCAAAACATCGCATCATTATGCAACTAAGCAGCAATGACACCCTTGTATGGAAAGGATTGATGAATAACCTGAAACACCTGAAAGCCGGGTGGAGCGATAGTGTAATCATTGAAGTAGTAGCTCACGGGCCGGGCCTTGATCTTCTTACAAAAGGGAAAACCACACAGCAGGAAAAGATCACTCATTTCAAAAATATGGGGATTGAGTTCATAGCCTGTGAAAATACTATGGCAGAAAGAAAGATTCCGAAGGAGTCAATTATCTCCGAAGCTGGGTTTGTAAAAATGGGAATTGGAGAAATTGTCCGCAAACAGGAACAAGGCTGGAGTTATATCAAAATCGGCTTTTAATCTGCTGACAAAGCATTGCCTGCCATAATCCTTTCGCAATGTACTTTACAATGAAAAAGATCCATACAGCTTTTCTGTTTCTGGCAATCAGTTTTACTTCTGCAGCACAACATCAGGAAGTAAATGAAAAACCCGGATTATGGAAAGAAAAAGAGACCGAAGCTGACTCTACCTCTCTCCTTTCTGCATTCAGGAAGGGCACTGTCAGTGGTCATTTTCGCTATTATTTCATGGCCACTGAAAACAAAAGCGGTTTGACAGATTATTATGCTCATGCAGTTGGTGGAGGTATTAAATTTGAAACAGGGAAATTTAAGAATTTTCAAATAGGCGTAAGCGGCTTTTTTGTTTTTAACATTGGCTCGTCTGATCTTACAATACCTGATCCCAAAACAAATCAAATGAACCGGTATGAAACCGGGTTGTTTGATATCGAAGACCCATCAAATAAAAAGGATATTGACAGGCTGGAAGAACTCTATATCAAATATCATCTCAAAAATTCAACTATCGCATTTGGTAAACAGCTTATCAATACTCCCTTTATAAACCTTCAGGATGGAAGAATGAGGCCTACCGAAGTAGAAGGCTTATGGGCAGAAATAAACACAGCTAAAACAATAAAATTACAGTTTGGCTATCTCTATGGAATATCTCCACGAAGTACTGTAAGGTGGTATAAGGCCGGTGAATCCGTAGGTGTATACCCGGTTGGTATAACTGAAACCGGAAATAAATCTGGCTATGCCGGCAACCTTAAAAGTAATGGCATTGTACTGACTGGTATTACTTATCAGCATAATAAAAACCTGAAATTTCAATTCTGGAATCAGTTTACAGAAAATATCTTCAATAGCGCTATGCTGCAGGCCGATTACGAGTATGTTATATCTGGCAATTCAAAGTTGATAGCTGCTGCCCAAATAATAAGACAGGATGCTGTGAAAGACGGGGGTAATGAAGATCCTTCAAAAACTTATTTCAGAAAAGGGGGTAAAGCGTATACACTGGGAGCAAGACTGGGTTGGAAAAATGAGAAATGGGAAACAACGCTGAATTACAATCGTATTACTGCACATGGCAGGTACCTGATGCCAAGAGAATGGGGCCGTGACCCTTTCTTTACTTTTTTACCAAGAGAAAGAAATGAAGGCTTGGGTGATGTTCATGCCGTGGTTGGAAAATTAAACTATAAAATTCCCCGCATCAGGGTCAGTACTGCCATTGCAGCCGGTCATTATGAACTTCCTGAAGTAACTAATTATGCACTTAACAAATACGGCCTGCCCTCTTACAACCAGCTAAATATTGATATCCGCTATAAATTTTCAGGTATCCTGAAGGGACTAGAATCACAACTCCTTTATGTGTATAAGAGTAAAACAGGGAGCTCATACAATAATGATAAATATGTGATCAATAAAGTGGACATGGGCCTGTGGAATCTTGTCTTTAACTACCAATTCTGAACTGTACGACTAAAATAGTCATCGTAGCCAAATAAAAAGTAATTTACCCGTAAAAGCAAAGTTGCTGAACCTCCGGGTCAAATGAACTAAAATCAAGAATTGACTAAATGTGACTGTTGTCACGTAGCAATCAGGTAAATAGGAGCAATTTTAAATTCAATAATTTGTCATCTAAACGATTGCCAATGTCTTCATGGATAAACAATGATAATAACAACTCCCGCCGTGATTTTTTAAAAAAAGCTGCCCTGGCTGGTATGGGATCCACATTAGGCTCAACAGCTATAGCTGGTACAGGTGATTTAGCCAAAGAGATAACGGAAGGCTTGCCCGGACGTTTCTCTATACTTTATACCTCCGATATACATGCCCAGCTCCACACCCATGACGAATTTTTCTGGGAAAATGAGAAATCCGTTTACAGAAGAAGAGGTGGTCTTGCTGTATTAAAGACAATGATCAATCATTTCAGGAAGCAAAATCCAGGCAATACACTTCTTATTGACGGGGGTGATTATTTTCATGGCAGTGCAGTAGCATCATTAACTGAAGGTGAAGCATTGATACCACTCCTGAATGATTTTAATTACGATCTTATCCTTCCCGGGAACTGGGAAGTAGTATACAAGAAAAAGAAGATGTTATTTGATATGGGGCATGCCACCGCCGCCAAGATATGTGCCAATATGTGGCATAAAACAAATGATGCAGACAATGGCGAGTTGATATATCCCCC
>CAZTKV010000055.1:0-16141 GCA_964614285.1 uncultured Chitinophaga sp.
CAACAGGAAAATTGGTGGCCTTTGACCAGGATGATGATGCAAAGAAAAACCTGCCGGATGACGAAAGATTAGTTTTTGTTTCACACAATTTTCGTCACCTGCAACGTTTTCTCCGTTTACAGCAGATCACGGCAGTTGATGGCATCATGGCGGATCTGGGAGTAAGCAGTCACCAGTTTGATGAGGCGGACAGAGGATTCTCTACCCGTTTCAATGCAGAGCTGGACATGCGGATGGATAAGCGGCAGGCTGTTACAGCCTTCGAAGTGTTAAACACCTATACTGAACAACGGTTGCACAAATTATTTGAACAGTATGGTGAAGTAACCAATGCCAAAACCTTAGCCAGGACAATTGTTCAGGTTAGGAACACAGCCTCGCTTAAGACGATCGATGGATTTAAGAATGCAGTCCGGGAAATAGTAAAAGGAAATCCCAATAAGTACTTCGCCCAGGTTTTTCAGGCATTAAGGATTGAGGTCAATGATGAATTAGGTGCGTTAAAAGAAATGCTTCAACAAGTCCCCACCCTGTTAAAGCCCGGAGGCCGGGTAGCTATCATCACTTTTCATTCCCTTGAGGATAGACTGGTAAAGAATTTTTTTCGCCGCGGTTCATTTGATGAACCGAAGGAGAATCCCTTTATCAATGCAGAATCGGTCAATGAGTTAAAAGTGATAACAAAAAAACCAATTGTACCATCTGAAGGAGAAATGAAAAAAAACCCAAGATCAAGAAGCGCAAAGCTGAGAATTGCAGAAAAGATAATGATGGTTTGATCGGATAAAAAGAGTTTAGTACGTACGCTATATAGGGTATAAAAAACTGGAAAGTCTATATCCTTTGAAATCAACCCTTCTTTCGGAACAAGCAGGGTGATGAAAAACCAAACTAACGGGTTTAAAAACTCATTTATGCAGGAACAGGAAAATCCAAAAGAACGGGATCTGAAAGGCGAACTGTCTTCAGGACAGGCAAGCTGGAAACGATGGCTGAATTATCAGTCTATCGTGAAGCAGGTGCCGTTCTTTTTGTTCCTGGCAGGACTGGCGGTTTTGTATATCTATAATGGTCATTATGCGAACAAGACAATCAGAAATATAAACCGGACAGAGAAGGAAGTAAAAGAATTACAATACGAATACACAGCTATAAAAGGAGAACTGATTTCCCGTAGCAAGCAAAGTGAGTTGATAAAAGCCGTGGAACCGCTGGGATTGAAAGAGCTGGTTGTATCACCTGTGGTGTTGCTGGATAGTAACATCGCTAAAAAGTAAGAAACAACGGACGGACTGCAGTAATGCAGTTATATATAGAACAGAACAACTAATAACGGACACAAGCAAAGCGGCATTGGAAGTAAAACGTGACATACTTTGGAGGGTGTATCTCAGTTTCCTTGGCATCGTGGTGCTAAGTTTACTGGTACTCGGTCGTGCCTTCTATATTCAACGGGTAGAAGGAAGCCACTGGCGCAGTATGAGCGACAGTTTGCATCAGCGTTTTATTGAATTGGATGCACAAAGGGGTACTATCTACAGTGAAGATGGCCAAATGCTCAGTACTTCCATCCCCACTTTTGATATCTATATTGATTTCAATGCGGAAGGACTCAGAGAAAAGAAAGGAAAACGGTTTGCTGAAAACGTTGATTCCTTCTCTATTGCATTAGCAAATTATTTCGGAGATAACACAGCTTCGCAATATAAAAATGAATTAAAGCAGGCATTTAAAAAGAATGCGAGGTATTACTCCCTAAAGAAAAAGCTAAGTTTCGAACAGTACAAAGCTTTCCGTGAATTTCCTTTGGCCAGGCTGGGACGTAATAAGAGTGGTATCATCGTCGAGACCAACAGTAAAAGATTACCACCTTTTGGCTTACTGGCCAGCAGAACTATTGGTTTGTCCCGTGAACATATGGCCACTGACGGAAAGATCAAAAAACAAAATGTAGGGCTGGAGAAAAGTTATGATACTGTGCTGAGCGGTAAAACGGGACAGCGATTAGTAAGATATATCGTTGGTGGTACTGCCATTCCCATTGAAGGATCAGAAACAGATCCCGTAAATGGTAAAGATATTTATACCACCATTGATGTAAAGATCCAGGATATTACAGAAACAGCGTTGATGAGAATGATGCTTCAAAGCGAGGCGATGTATGGTACTGCTATTGTGATGGAAACCAGTACCGGTAAAATAAAATCAATTGCCAACCTGGGGCGCAGGCCGGATGGCAGTTATTGGGAAGATGATAATTATGCCTTAAGAGCAACAGAACCGGGTTCCACCATCAAATTGGTTACACTATTATCAGTATTGGAAAAGGGAACCAGTTCAATAGATGATATGGTTGAAGTGGGAAGTGCAGGAAGATTGCAAGTGGGTCCTAAAGTGGTAACGGATGCAGAACGTTCACCCAAACCGCTATTAAGTGTGAAAGAATGTTTTGCTCACAGCTCAAATGTGGGTATGAGTAAACTGGCGCTGAAAGCTTTTGGCTCTAAGCCACAGGAATTTAAGGACTACCTGCATAAGTTTCATCTTGATGTTCGTTCGCCAATTGATCTTGCCAATGTGCCTAAGCCAACCATGGCACCTTTAAATGAGAGAGGTAGTTCATTAGGCAATATGCTCTGGATGAGTTTTGGATATGCACTCCAGGTTAGTCCGCTTCATACGTTGACGCTTTATAATGGAGTGGCTAATAATGGCAGGATGATGAAACCCTATTTGGTCAACAGTATCCAGAGCGGGGGTGTGATTCACCGGCAATTTGAGCCAACAGTAATAGAAGAAAACTTCTGTAAGCCGGGTGTTATACAGGCAGCAAGATCTTCAATGGAAGCGGTAGTGACAGAAGGAACAGCCAGAAGAGTTTTTGCCGGAGTTCCATTTTCAATCGCAGGTAAAACAGGTACTGCACAGGTGTCAGATGGGGCCATCAAGTATGGGCATGGAGTTTACCAGGCATCATTTGTTGGATACTTCCCGGCCGATAAACCACAGTACACCTGTATAGTGGTTGTTCGTACCAAGCCACATGCTGCTTCGCATTATGGAGGAACAGTAGCGGCGCCGGTTTTCCGGGAGATTGCTACCAAGTTGTATGCAATGTATGTTGACAGGAAAAGTCCTTCCTTATTTACAACTGTAAAAGATAGCACTGCATATTTCTATGCCGGGTATACAAATGATATCAGAAATATATACAGCACATTGAATGTCGGGTATACAGATTCTGTGATGAAGAACGAATGGAGTAGTGTATATGCAGGCAACTATCAGCCTGTTCTGAAAGCAAATGCTGTTCGCAAGCAGGTAATGCCAAATGTAAGAGGAATGGGATTGAAGGATGCCTTATACCTGCTGGAGAATATGGGATTAAAAGTAACAGTGAAAGGAAAAGGAAAAATTGCGACACAGTCGATAGCACCGGGAACAGCTTTGGCAAAAGGAGTAACGGTGCTGCTTGAGCTGATTTAGGATTAAATGAATAAAGCTTATTTGTGTTATTACAGGATGTATTATATAAAGTGGCAATCAGGTCTGTAGCGGGAAGTACATCAGTGGAAGTGAACGATGTACAGATTGATTCAAGAAAAGTGAAGAAAGGGGCAGCTTTTATAGCGGTGAAAGGAGCAGCGGCGGATGGCCATCAGTTCATTGAGAAAGCAATTGAGAATGGAGCAGTGGCGGTTGTGTGTGAGGAAATGCCTGAAGCAATAAATGAAAATGTGGTGTATGTGCAGGCCGAGAACAGTGCCGCAGCTGCCGGATACATGGCCAGTAATTTTTTTGGAAAACCTTCGGAGCAACTGAAACTGGTGGGAGTGACAGGAACGAATGGGAAAACAACGATAGCGACATTATTATACAAGCTCTTTACAAGATTGGGATATAAATGCGGATTGCTGAGTACAGTAGAGAATATGATTGGTCAGCGGGTAGTGCCTGCAACACATACAACGCCAGATGCGGTAAGTCTGAATGCTTTATTACGGCAGATGGTTGATGAAGGTTGCGCTCATGTGTTTATGGAAACGAGTTCACATGCAGTGCACCAACACAGGGTAACAGGATTGCAGTATGCCGGCGGTATTTTCAGCAATATCACACATGATCACCTTGATTATCATAAAACATTTGATGAGTACATCCGGGTGAAAAAATCCTTTTTTGATTCATTACCCTCATCAGCATTTGCAATCAGCAATGCGGATGACAAAAGAGGAACAGTGATGTTGCAGAATACTAATGCGAAAAAGTATTTCTACAGTCTGAAAACAGTAGCAGATTTTAAAGGAAAGATCCTGGACAACAGCCTGAATGGGTTACTGATGATAGTAAATGAGGTGGAAGTAAACTTCAGATTGATTGGTGAATTCAACGCATACAACTTGCTGGCAGTATATGGAGCGGCTATTTGCCTTGGAGAAGACAAACAGGAAGTATTGACGGCGCTAAGCGAACTAACCGGTGCAGAAGGGAGATTTGATTACCAGGTTTCAGCAAAGGAGAGGGTGATTGCAATCGTTGATTATGCTCACACTCCGGATGCTTTATTAAATGTACTGGCGACAATAAAGAAATTGAAGAAAGGATTTGAGCAGGTGATAACAGTGGTGGGTTGCGGAGGTGACAGGGACAGAACAAAAAGACCAGTAATGGCAACAGTAGCTTGTGAGCATAGTGATAAGGTGATTTTTACCAGTGACAATCCAAGGAGTGAGGACCCGGCGCAGATTATAAAAGATATGGAAGAGGGAATAGCTCCGGCCTATAAAAGAAAGTATATCTCAATTGTTGACAGGAAAGAGGCGATAAAAACTGCGATCAGTTTGGCAAAGCAAGAGGATATCATATTAATTGCGGGAAAGGGACATGAGAAATACCAGGAAATAAAAGGAGTAAGAAATCACTTTGATGATAAAGAAGAAGTTAATGAGTTTTTCGAATTATTAGATAAGTAAACCAAGATCACAACCGGCATGCTGTATCATTTATTTGAATGGCTGAAAGAAGAAGGAATAAACTTTCCGGGTAATGAACTTTTCAGGTTCATCACATTCAGGGTGCTTGCCGCGGTGTTGTTATCGCTCTTTATAACATTAGTATACGGGAAAAAACTGATACGGTTTTTACAGAAGAAACAGATCAGTGAGAGTATCCGGGAAGAAGGATTGGCTGGTGAAGAGAGCAAAAGAGGTACACCAACAATGGGGGGGATCATTATTATCATGGCGATCATCATCCCGACCCTGCTGCTGGCCAACCTGACTAATGTGTATGTACAGGTTTTACTTATCAGTACAGTTTGGCTGGGTATCATTGGTTTTATTGATGATTACTTAAAGTTGAGAGGTAAGCGGTTGGCACAGCAAAAAGGCGAAGTGTATAAAAAATCTGGGAAGGATGGGTTGGCAGGATGGTTCAAAATATTGGGACAAGTGGGATTAGGCATACTCGTTGGAGCTACATTATATTTCAACAGTGATGTGAAGATGTGGAGGGAATATGTTGGGAAAGTACCGCCGACAGATTCAACTGTAATCGCAAAAAGTGTCAATGGGAAGACAAAGTATTTTGTAGAAACAAAAGCGCCGGTAACAACCATTCCTTTTGTAAAAAATCATGAGTTCAATTATTCAAAATTATTGCCCGCTTCCTGGAGAGATTATACATGGGTTCTTTACATATTGATTGTGATATTCATTATAACAGCAGTTTCAAACGGTGCTAACCTCACTGATGGTTTGGACGGGTTGGCAACAGGAACTTCTGCATTGATTGGAACACTACTGGGAATTTTTGCCTATGCAAGTGGTAACCTGGTGTTCGCAGATTATCTGAACATAATGTATATACCGAATTTAGGAGAGTTGGCCATTTTTATTGCGGCAATGATAGGAGGTTGTGTAGGGTTTTTGTGGTACAACTCTTACCCGGCACAAATGTTCATGGGGGATACAGGTAGTTTGACATTAGGCGGGATCATTGCTTCGTTGGCAATCATTGTTCATAAAGAATTATTGATACCAATCTTCTGCGGGGTGTTTTTAGTGGAAGCGCTGAGTGTAATGCTGCAGGTAGGGTATTTCAAGTATACTAAAAGAAAATTCGGAGAGGGGAGAAGAGTTTTTTTAAAAGCGCCACTGCATCATCACTACCAGGTTAAAAAATATCATGAAGTGAAGATTGTAACGAGATTTTGGATTGTAACCGTGTTGCTGGTGGTGTTGAGTATTGTAACGCTAAAACTTAGATAGGAGATATACCGGGTTCACTGAGTGAATAACTTATTCAGAAAGGATATTACGAAAAACCCCCGAATCCAACCCTTACGAAGACTAACGTTCTGATCCAATCGAATTGTGGTGCAGTTGTATTAGAAAACCAATGCTTATGAAGAACCGAATTCCGTACACTGTTTTTTGAACATGAGTAAAAGGTTTGTCATATTGGGAGGTGGCGAAAGTGGTGTGGGAGCCGCACTGCTGGCAAAACAAAAAGGATATGACGTATTCCTTTCAGATGGAAGTTCTTTGAAGGATGAATATCGTAACGGATTAGTGAATGCCGGAATTGAATTTGAGGAAGGCATTCATACTGATGAAAAAATCATGAATGCCTCGGAAGTGATGAAAAGCCCGGGTATCCCGGAAAAAGCGGAGATCGTTAAGAAGATAAGGGCAAAAGGAATTGATATCATCAGTGAAGTGGAACTGGCTTACCGGTTTAAAGGAGACAGTAAGATCATTGCTATAACCGGAAGTAATGGTAAGACAACTACTACAGCGCTGACGTATCATATCTGTAAAGAAGCCGGGTTGAATTGCGCATTGGTAGGCAATATTGGCGATTCATTTGCTAAACAGGTAGCCGAAGATCCGAGACCAATATATGTAGTGGAGGTTAGCAGCTTTCAGTTAGATGATATTAAAACGTTCAGGCCGGATGTGGCTATACTGACAAATATCACAGAAGATCACCTGGACCGTTACGATTACAACTTCGAGAATTATATCCGTAGCAAATTCCGTATCGCTATGAACCAGCAGGAAAATGACTATTTCATTTACTGCGCCGATGATGAAGTAACTATGAAATATCTAAACCAGTTCAATATTCAATCAAACCAACTGCCAATAAGTATGAAAAGAGAATTACCAAACGGGGCTTTTATTAAAGACGGGGATATGTATGTAAGAACAGGACAGGATTTTACTAATATGAGTGTATATGATTTTGCATTGAAAGGAAAACATAACCAGTATAATACGATGGCAGCATGTGTGGCTGCGGCAACAATGGATATCCGAAAAGATAAGATCCGGGATGCGGTGCAGAATTTTCAAAACCTGGAACACCGGATGGAACATGTGGCTACTGTAAGAGGAGTGGAGTTTATCAATGATAGCAAAGCTACCAATGTTAATTCTGCCTGGTATGCATTGGAAAGTATGACGAAGCCAACTGTATTGATACTCGGAGGGGTGGATAAAGGAAATGATTATTCCCTGATCGCTGATTTAGTAAAAGAAAAAGTGAAAGTAATTATTTGTCTTGGTACCGATAACAGAAAGATTCACGAAGCATTTGGCAGTATGGTAAACCCTATTGTAAATACCAGCAGTGCTTTGGAAGCTGTACATGCAGCCTTTCATTTTGCAACAAAGGGTGATGTGGTGTTATTAAGTCCCGCCTGTGCCAGTTTCGATCTGTTCAAAAATTACGAAGACAGGGGGGCACAATTTAAACAAGCAGTAAAAGAACTATAAGATATTAATGGAGGCAACAAGAGACATACGGTTTAATGAGCTGAAGAACACCTTTAACACCAGCAACCTTCTTAGTAAAACAAAGGGCGATAAGGTGATATGGGCATTAGTAATATTGCTGACATTAGTGTCATTGCTCGCAGTATACAGCGCCACTGGGTCACTGGCTTATAAAAATTATAAAGGAAACACAGAAATATACCTGTTTAAACAAGTGGCATTTATCCTGGCAGGTATCATGGTGATCTATTTTGCTCACCTGGTTAATTATACTTTTTATTCAAGAGCTGCCAGGATTATTTTCCTGCTTTCTCTTCCCTTATTGTTTTATACATTGTTTTTTGGTGTAAAGATGAATGAAGGCAGCCGTTGGATAAGGCTTCCAATAATCAATATGACAATGCAGACGTCAGACCTGGCCAAGCTGGCCCTGTTTATGTACCTGGCCCGTTTGCTTAGTAAGAAACAGGATGTGATAAAAGATTTTAAAAAAGGATTCCTTCCCGTTATCTGGCCTGTTGCGCTAACCTGTGCATTGATTGCTCCTGCTAATCTTTCAACGGCACTATTGTTGGGAGCAAGCTGCCTGTTGTTATTATTTATAGGAAGAGTAAGCACAAAGCATATTATGATGACAATTGGTATTGCATTGATACCATTGGCATTTTTGATCGCAGCAGCTGTTATCCGTCATCAATCTGATGATGGAGAAGCAGCTGTAATAAAAAAATCGTCTTCTACTCTTACAGCAAGAGTAGATACCTGGATAGGGCGGGTAGAGAGTTTTATATATGGAAGTAAGGATGATGTGGATAATAGTGCCTACCAGGTAAACCAGGCAAAGATCGCTATCTCAAAAGGCGGAGTTTTTGGAGTTGGCCCCGGGAACAGTACGACCCGTGATTTCCTGCCACAGGCTTACAATGACTTTATTTATGCCATTATTATTGAAGAGTATGGTATGATGGGTGGCGCATTTATCATGTTTATATACCTGGTTTTTTTATATCGCTGTATCAGGATATTTAAAAGATGCCCTTTTGCATTTGGTGCATTCCTTGCATTAGGGTTAAGCTTTACTCTGGCAATACAAGCAGTGGCAAATATGGCAGTGACAGTGAATTTATTCCCGGTTACCGGAGTAACACTGCCATTGGTGAGCATGGGAGGAACAAGTTTCATATTCACCTGCCTGGCTATTGGTATTATACTAAGTGTTGCCAGGAACGTTGAACAACTGGAAGGAAAAACAACCGGAGATTTTGCAAAATAAGGGATGGATGAACAACAGAGTTATCATAGCAGGTGGTGGAACAGGAGGACATATTTTTCCGGCAATAGCAATAGCCAATGCGCTGAAAAAGATTGATGGAAGCATTGAGATACTGTTTGTAGGCGCAAAGGGAAAAATGGAAATGGAAAAAGTACCACAGGCAGGCTACAAGATCGAAGGATTAGATATAGCAGGTTTTAACAGAAGTTCTTTGATAAAAAATATTGGATTGCCATATAAGCTGCTGAAAAGCTTTTTCCAGGTCCGGGCAATTTTCAAAAAATTCAAACCGGATGCAGCGATTGGAGTGGGTGGTTATTCCAGCTTTCCGGTATTGCGGTTTGCACAGGCAAAAGGAGTGAAGACATTCATTCATGAGTCTAATTCATTTGCCGGAAAGTCGAATATGATGCTGGGGAAAAAGGCGCTTACAATATTTACCGGAACAGATGGTATGGAGAAATTCTTCCCGGCGGATAAGATCAAAGTAACAGGTAACCCGGTGAGAGTTTCCATTACGAATGCTTCAGTAACAAGAGAGGAAGGATTGAAATTCTTTTCACTGGAGGAGAAAAAGAAAACGGTATTTATAGTGGGAGGAAGCCTTGGTGCCAGATCTATTAATGAAGCGATTGATAAAGGGTTGGATAATTT
This sequence comes from uncultured Chitinophaga sp., assembly GCA_964614285.1. Lineage (GTDB taxonomy): Bacteria > Bacteroidota > Bacteroidia > Chitinophagales > Chitinophagaceae > JJ008. The sequence goes on from CAZTKV010000055.1 coordinate 9,709, forward strand.
GTTAAATGCAGGATTGCAGCTTATCTGGCAAACCGGTAAACCTTATTCGGAAAAAGCAAAAGCGAGAGCAACTGGAAAAAAATCAATATGGGTCAATGACTTCATAACACAAATGGAATATGCGTATGCTGCTGCTGATATAGTAGTGGCCCGTGCAGGAGCCATGACAGTTGCTGAATTATGTGTTGCTAAAAAGCCCGTTTTGTTCGTACCCTATCCTTTTGCTGCTGAAGACCATCAAACAGTAAATGCCATGCAACTGGTGAATAAGCAGGCGGCGCTGATGGTAAAAGACAGTGAAGTGATGCAGAAGCTGGTGATGATGACAATTCAATTGTCAACAGATGAAAGCAAACAGGAGGAGCTGAAAAAAAATATTGCGGCATTAGCTGTAACCGATGCTGACAATAAGATTGCCAACGAAATATTGGCCAGTCTAAAATGAATTAAAGATTGAATAGTCATTACCCCATAAGAAAGCTATCGCCTCATACCCCTTCTGGGGCCGGGGCCATGAACGTACAAACCAATACTGTCCTTATGAATGCCCCCTTCCGGGGGATTGACAAGATGAATGAAGTGTATTTTATCGGCATCGGCGGGATCGGAATGAGTGCCATCGCCAGGTTTTTTCATGCGGGTGGCGTAAAAGTAAGCGGATACGATAAAACACCAACGGTACTGACAAAGGAACTGGAAGCCAGCGGCATTGCTGTTCATTACGAAGAGAAGGTAGAGTCGGTACCGAAAAAGGTTGACCTGGTGATTTACACACCGGCGATACCGGCAGAACACAAAGAGTTGGTCTTTTACCAGGCCAACGGGTATAAAGTGGTGAAGAGAAGTGATGTATTGCAGATAATAAGTGAAAGTTCTTTTAATATATGTATAGCAGGAACACATGGCAAAACAACCATTACAACGATGGTAGCTCATTTGCTCCGTGACAGTGGCTTTGGTTGTAATGCTTTTTTGGGAGGCATTGCTGTGAATTATGGAACAAATTTCTGGAGTAGTAAGAAAAATGTATGTGTAATTGAAGCAGATGAATATGACAGAAGTTTTTTGAAATTAAGTCCGGATGTGGCCATCATCACAGCGATGGATGCTGACCACCTGGACATATATGGAACAGCAGATGCAATGGAACAGGCCTTCATTGATTTCAGTAAGAGAATAAAGCCGGGTGGTTTGCTGGTGAAACAGTTTGGGCTGAAAAAGGGGAAAGAATTGAAAGCGGACCAGCATATCAGGTACAGTTTGCAAAATGAAAGTGCAGATGTGTATGGGGCCAACATAAAGATGCTAAATGGAAGCTATGAGTTTGATGTGCTGATAAAAGATAACAAACTGGAGAATGTGAAGCTGAATATGGGGGGTATGCATAATGTGGAGAATGCTATTGCCGCCATTGCAGTAGCCAGTTCTTTGGGAATTGAGAATGATAAGATCAAAGCGGCCGTGGAAAGTTTCAGAGGAGTGAAGAGAAGGTTTGAGTATATCATCAGGAATGAACGATTAGTATTTGTTGATGATTATGCTCATCACCCCGAAGAACTGAGGGCATTGATAAATGGGGCCAAGACCTTGTTCAAACAAAAAAAGTGTACTGTGATTTTTCAACCACACCTGTACAGCAGAACAAGAGACCTGGCTGAAGGATTTGCAGAAGTACTCGACATGGCAGATGAGGTGATCCTGCTTCCTATTTACCCCGCAAGGGAATTACCGGTTGAAGGAGTGAGCAGTGAAATGATTCTGGATAAAATGAATAATGAGCATAAAAGAGTGATGACAAAAGAGGAATTGATGAATTGGGTCAGGGAGGATTTTACCATGACATTAAATAAAGAATTTGGAGAAGTCTTGATTGTGGCCGGTGCAGGAGATATAGATATGCTGGTGGAGCCGATAAAGAATAAATTAAAAGATATATAAACAGTGAACGCAAAATCGACCATAAGAAAAGTATTGTTTGTAGCCCTGTGGCTGTGTATTGGCGGAGCTATGTTCACCCTGCTGATGGCTGCTATCAGTAAAAGGAATAAAGGTCTTTGCAATGACTATAGTATTACGATAAAAGGAGTACGGAGTAACTATTTTATCGACAAAAAAGACGTGGAGCAGTTATTAAAGAAGACTGCAAAAGGGGATATAAAAGGCCAGCTTGTTTCAGACATTAATTTACATGAACTGGAGAGGATGCTGGAAAGTAACACCTGGATCAGTGATGCGGAGCTGTATTTTGATAACAAGGATGTATTACATGTTGCTATAACAGAAAAAGAACCAATAGCAAGACTATTCAGCACAGACGGAAATTCTTTTTATATCGATAAAGCAGGCGAAAGAATGCCTTTGTCAGAAAAGTTGAGTGCAAGAGTGCCTGTTTTCACAGGGTTCCCGGGCAAGAAAAAATTGTCGGCTGCCGATAGTGTGTTATTGAGGAACGTAACAGCAGTGGCTAACTACATCTTTACTGATTCATTCTGGCTGGCACAGGTTGCACAGATTGACATAACACCTGAGCGGAATTTTGAAATGATACCGGTGGTTGGCAATCATATTGTGAAGATGGGTCAAGGGGAGAATATTGAAAAACAATTTAACCGGCTGATGATCTTTTATAAACAAGTACTTAGTAAGACGGGATTTGATAAGTACAAGATCATCGATGTACAGTATACTGACCAGGTGGTAGCCTCAAGATATGCAGGCAACGCAAAAATTGATTCAGTGCAATTGAGAAGAAATGTAGAGAGACTTTTACAGCAATCAAGAGAAGCAGAAAGTGATACTGTGGTAAAGGTGCTGCCGGTAATACAACCAATATTGACTGATGACGATATGTCAAACGCATTTATAGAAGAAGCGAAAACAATTTCCGTGAAACCAGAAAACCAACCTGTCGATCCCAACCCTTCGAAGTCTTCTTCTGTATCCAAACCCGTTGAAAAGAAAGATGCCAAACCTGTTGAGAAAAAAGAAGAAATGAAAAAACCGGCAAAGGCTACCAAGCCTGTGCCACCGGAAAAAAAACCAAAAGCCGTGATGCCTCCTAAAATAACAGAGGATGCTAACGGAGGGTATAACTAAAAAACAAAACGATTTCGATAAAAACAACAACTAAAACAACATCTATGAACAACGAACAACCCATTATTGTCGGTCTTGACATTGGAACAACCAAGATTGCAGTAATAGCCGGACGCAAAAATGAGTTTGGCAAACTGGAGATCCTCGGATTTGGAAAGTCCAATTCCAATGGTGTCAAGCATGGCCAGGTGCTTAACATCGATGAAACGATCAAAGCAATCAAAACTGCACTGGAAAACTGTTTTGCTTCAAATCCTAACCTGGATATAAATGAAGTATATGTCGGTATTGCTGGTCATCACATCAAAAGTTTGCAAACCCGCGGTGATATCGTACGTCAAAAAACTGAAGAAGAGATTACACAACGGGAAATTGATCAGTTGATCGATGATCAGTATAAAACCTATATCCCGGCCGGCGACCAGATCATCGATGTAATTCCACAGGAGTTTACCGTAGATAATTTTCAGAACATACCTAATCCTATAGGGTATGGTGGTGTTAAGATTGGTGCTAATTTTCACATCATCACCGGGGATAAAAATGCGATCCGGAATATCAACCGTAGTGTAGAGAAATCTGGTTTGCACACCAAGGATCTTGTATTACAGCCATTGGCATCATCTTCTGCCGTAATGGGACAGGAAGACCTCGAAGCCGGTGTGGCTATCGTGGATATAGGCGGTGGTACTACTGACCTTGCCGTTTTCTATGAAGGTATTTTAAAGCATACAGCGGTTATTCCATTTGCCGGTGAAAATATTACTAATGATATCAAAACCGGGTTGGGAGTATTGAAAACCCAGGCGGAGCAAATGAAAGTGCAGTTTGGCAGCGCATTGGCCAACGAAGCAAAAGCAAATGCCTATATCACTATTCCTGGTTTGAGAGGAATGCCGGCTAAAGAGATCAGTGTAAAGAACCTGGCCAATATCATACAAGCCCGTATGAGTGAGATCATGGATTTTGTTACTTATCATTTGAAGCAGGTTGGCCTGGATAACAAAGCATTGAATGGTGGTATCATTCTTACGGGAGGTGGTTCACAATTGAAACATCTTATTCAGCTTACGGAATATGTAACAGGACTGAATGCAAGAATTGGTTTCCCTAATGAGCATTTGGCAGCCGGACATATTGAAGAATTGTCAAAACCTACTTATTCAACCTGTATTGGTCTTATCCTGAAAGGATATGATGATTATGAACATAACCGTAAACAGTTTGAGAAAGAGTACAAAAAAGTAGAAGTACCTGATGGATTAAGAAGAACAGCCGAAGAGGAAGCAGAACCGGTAGTAGAAGAAGTAGTGAGCCAGGAGAAAGTAAAGAACAGAAAAGGGCTCAACAACTTCTGGGGCAAGTTCAAAGATGGTATTATTGATCTGTTCAAAGAAGAAGAAGATAAACACTTATAAACACAAAGAATATTAAACCCAATTTCCAACGGCTTGCGGAAAGCCAACTAAATCCAAAACGTATGATACATTTTGATCTGCCTAAAGAGAAATCATCCATCCTGAAAGTGATAGGTGTGGGAGGCGGAGGTGGCAATGCGGTGAACTTCATGTTCAACCAGCAGATTGACGGTGTAAACTTTATTATATGCAATACTGATGCACAGGCATTGGCCAATAGTGGTATACCTAATCGTATTCAGTTGGGGCCACACCTGACCCAGGGATTAGGAGCCGGTGCCAATCCCGACATCGGACGTCAGGCGACAGAAGAATCTCTTGAAGAAATAAAAAGAATACTGGAAGTAAATACCAAGATGGCTTTCATTACCGCCGGAATGGGGGGAGGCACCGGTACAGGTGGTGCACCTATTATCGCAAAGATCTGTAAAGATCTTGGCGTGCTGACAGTGGGTATAGTTACTACTCCGTTCGCTTACGAAGGAAAAAAACGGCAGCAGCAGGCAGAAGAAGGAATAAAAACATTGAAGCAGTATGTAGATACATTACTTGTCATCAGTAATGACAAACTGCGTCACCAGTTTGGTAACCTTAAAATGCGGGAAGCATTCGAAAAAGCAGACAATGTACTGGCTACTGCGGCAAAATGTATAACAGATGTAATCAACAGTACGGGGCAAATCAATGTAGACTTTGCAGATGTGTGTACCGTAATGAGAAACGGTGGAGTGGCAATCCTTGGTAATGCAGAAGCATCAGGAGAGAACAGGGCGCAGAAAGCAATCGAAGAAGCATTGAATTCACCATTGCTGAATGATAATGATATCCAGGGAGCCAAATGGATATTGATAAATATTAACTCTGCCCAGGGTGAGCATGAGTTTACTATGGATGAAGTGGAGATCATACAGAATTACCTGTTGACCCAGGCTGGTGAGAACACGGATGTGATCTTGGGTATGGGCTATGACAATACATTGGGAGACCGGATAGGGATTACATTAATAGCTACTGGGTTTGAACATAAAGATCCGTTTGCCAAACCAATACCGAGGAAGGAAGAGCCAAAACCGGAAGAGAAGATTGTAATGATATTAGGTCAAACAGAAGAAGCTCCGGTGATTCCTATCAATCAAAAGGTGGAAATACAACAGGCATTGCTGGAAAAAGAAAAGGCTGCAATGAATAATCCGTTGCAGGTAGCAAAGGAAGATGATTATTTAATGCCCCGGCTGGTGGAAGAATTTCCCGTGGCCGCACCAGTTGTTGACCTGAGCGATATTAAGGAAGATGAAGTGCCGGTGATCATTCATTGGGAGTTGCAACCGGAGGAAAAAATACTTAGTAAGATTACGGACAAATCTGTTAGTACATCTACTGTGAGCAAAATGTCAACTGCGGAAGATGCTGATAGAATACATTCGGCACTGCAATCGCAATCCGTTCCCCCGACAATTAAAGAAACAGATGCTGAGTTAATCCTCAGTATGAAAGATAGTACTAGTAGTACAACACCGGTGTCTGCAGCATCGGGAGGTTATCTGGCCAGACCATCCAATATCTACGCAGAATCTAAACCAGAGGTCGTTACCTCAAAGACTTCTGCCGAAGAACCGGTCCCTTCTGCACTTGCCAGCAATGAAGAGGAAGAACTCCTTGAATTGCAAATGCAAATAATAGAAAGGGATGACATTCCAGCGGCGGATATGCCGATGGCCCATCAGGCTCAGTCACCTTTGTCCACCGAAGTTGAGGATTCGCCGATGGCGAACGAAACTGAAGAGCAAAAACGTAGGGCGGCGGAACGATTGCACAAGTTGAGAAACTTGTCTTTCAATGTTAACGCTGCTGACCCCAATAATGAGATTGAGACTGTGCCGGCTTATATCCGCCGCAATATGGAATTGTATAACAGCAAT
>CAZTKV010000056.1:0-11785 GCA_964614285.1 uncultured Chitinophaga sp.
TAATTCCGCAAGCCTGCCTGACGGAAGACGGGTTCCGGGTTGTTGACCACTTATCTTCTTTTCATTTTACAACATAAAAAAATACAATGAAGACATTTATTTTAATTCATGGTTCCTGGCATAGTGCCTGGAACTGGCACAAAGTGGTGCCGCTATTGGAAAAAGCAGGACATAAAGCTATTGCTATTGATCTGCCAGGTATGGGAAGGGATAAAACACCCATCAGTGAAGTGAAAATGAAAACAACTGTTGAAAAGATCTGTCAACTCATTGACAGTATCGAAGGCAAAGTGATATTAGTGGGTCACAGTAAAAACGGAATCATGATCTCGCAGGCAGCGGAATACCGGCCGCATAAAATCGAGAAGCTCATTTATCTTGCTGCTTACCTCGTACCAGATGGAAAAACACAACGGGAGTATTCGCTGCAGGATACAGGCGGCATTCTTAAACCTTATGTTACACCGTACCCGGAGCTGAATGCACATACATTACAACCGGCTATCTATAAAGAAGGGCTTTATCATGATTGTGATGATTATATCACGGAACTGGCCAACGTATTACTGAGTCATGAGCCTGTTGAATCCGGCATTACACCCCTTCAGCTGACAGAAGAAAATTTTGGTTCTGTTCCGCGGTATTATATTGAATGTACAGAAGACAGGGCGGTAACACCGTTCATTCAGCAAAAGATGTATGAAGAAACTCCCTGCAAAAAAGTTTATCGTATGGCAACCAGCCACTCTCCTTTTTTCAGCCAGCCGGAAAAACTAACGGGCATATTTTGCGAGATTGCTGCTGAGTAAAACAAACCTCACAGGTTAATACAGCCTGTGAGGTTTGCTCTTTTTAATAAAAGAATTGTTCTTTTACGATCTTACCGTCTTTTACCTCATACACAGCAATTTCATCCATTTTCATCCGGCCCATTCCCTTCATCGTTACATCCATCCCCATGGCCAGGCTGAAATGATTGCCGGCCACGATAGGTTCGTTAGAGTAACCACCATGCATTTCTTCTACCATTTCGCCAAATTGTTTCCCTTTCTGCCTGATAGCCTCCATTCCTTCTACTGTTTGCAAGCCCTGTGAATGGGCTGGTTCAATGCTTACTGCGTTTTCTGCATATAATTCATTCTGTATCTGGTCCCACTGGCCGGTTTGGGCCAGTTCATTAAACCGGTTGGCAACATCCTGAGTTGTCATGACCGCTTCCGCTGTTGACATAGTAATAGTTTTTAATGTTAAAAAATGGACAGAGAAGCTACACCGTTTTCGTCTTCTTATAAATTAAATAATTATAAAGCCGGAAATTTTGAGGATGAACTTATTTTTACCGGGATGAAATATATACTGTTGTTCGCTGCATTATTTATGGCCGGCTGCACTGTCAGTAAGAATCCATTGCGCAAGCAGGTTAAGCTTTTACAAAAGGGAATCATTCAGGACGATACCAGTTATGTGTATGCCCTGCCATACGAAGAAGGAAAAACCTTCCGGGTGATACAGGGTTATTTCAGCCGGTTCACCCATAAAGAAAGGGCGGCACTGGATTTTAATATGAAACGGGGTACAAAAATAACCGCCGCAAGAGAAGGAGTGGTGATAAGAGTAAAAGAAGACGGCACACTCGGGGGATTAAAAAGAAAATATCGTTCTCATGGCAACAATATTATCATCCAGCATCCGGACGGATCAAGAGCCGGCTACTGGCACTTACAACATAACGGGGTCCTGGTAAATGTGGGTGACACCGTAAAGAAAGGACAGGTAATTGCCCTTAGTGGCAAAACCGGTTATGCGATGACACCACATCTTCATTTTTTAGTCTGGCGTTCCGGCGGTGGGCAATGGCAACAGGTGCCAACAAGATTTCAGACGTCGAAAGGAATAAAATATTTAAGAGGATGGAAGAAATACAGCAACAGCAACCCGGAGTAGTTACTTTTGATAAAACTGATTTTCATTGGATAGTTTTTTCACCCAGCTTATTACAGATATTCAGCATTCTTCGTGGCCGGAACGTATAGCCGTAATAGCCGGTATTGCCAGTGTATGGTTTAGCCGGAAAGAAAATATTCTTGTTTATCCTGTAGGTCTTATTAATACGATTATTTATATCTGGCTCAGTTTTAAAGGAGACTTGCTGGGTGAAGCAGCAGTAAATTTTTATTATACCCTCATGAGCATATATGGCTGGCTTTTATGGGCTAAAAAAGATACCCGGCATCAGCCCGTTGTGCATATTACTTTCTCTGATAAAAAATGGTGGTTGTACCAGCTTTCATTTTTTGCTGTATTTTATATTTCTATTTTTCTATTGCTAACCTATCTTAAAAAAGATTTTGCACCGGGTGCCATTCCCTGGGCCGATGCGTTTGCTTCTGCGACTGCTTTTACCGGCATGTGGCTGATGACAAAGAAAAAAGTAGAAAGCTGGTATTGGTGGATTGCAACTAATATTGCTTCCATCCCCCTGTACTTTGCAAAGGGTTATGCATTAACCAGTGTATATTATTTCGTGTTATTGATAATGGCTGTTTTCGGATTGATCGAATGGAAAAAAAGAGCAAAACAAAATTATGCTTAAAAAAATCGTCGTTATCGGGCCTGAGGGCACCGGCAAGAGTACCTTGTGTGAACAGCTGGCGCAGCACTATGAAACCATGTGGTGTCCGGAGTTTGCCCGTGAATACCTGCTCACTAACGGCACTAGTTATGACTATGACGACCTCCTCACCATTGCAAAGGGGCAGCTGGCCATGGAAGATGAATACACCGCCATCCTTGAAAGGAATTCATTACCCTTGCTGGAAAGCGGCGGCCATCTTCCCTTATTCATCGATACAGATATGTATGTTATGAAAGTATGGTGTGAGTTTGCGTTTAATAACTGTCATCGTTTTATTCTTGAACAAATCGGCGAAAGAAAATATGATCTCTACCTTCTCTGTAACACCGATCTGCCATGGGTGCAGGATGAACTGCGGGAGTATCCAGATCTGCATACACGAAAAAAAATTTACCATATTTATAAAGACATCCTGGTAAACCAGCCGGTGCCATGGGTGGATATCCGCGGAGAAGATGAAGAGCGATTAGCAAAAGCTATTACTTCCGTTAATAAGTTACTAGACTGATTGTATTTACTTTTGCTTCCGGATGCAGCAACTCATTCATACAAAACACAGGTTACTTTTCTACGGCTTGTGGTTGCTATTAGGTCTTGTTCAATCGGGTCTCACAGAACTCCTGGATGACGAAGCTTATTACTGGGTATATGGCCAATACCTTGACTGGGGTTACTTTGATCACCCACCGATGATCGGGTTGCTGGTGAAAGCAGGGTATTCCATTTTTCCAAATGAACTGGGTGTACGTTTTTTTCCATTACTGCTGAATATTTTTTCCCTCGTTATCATTGAAAAATTGATTGATAAAAAAAATCCTTTTTTGTTTTATGCTATTGTACTTTCCATTGCCGTATTACAGGTTTCGGGTTTCGCTGCGGTTCCTGACATTCCGTTAATATTCTTTACCGCCTTATTTTTTTGGCTTTATAAAAGGTTCGCCGGCAATTATTCATTGCTGAACACATTTTTACTCGGCCTTTCAGTTGCTCTTTTACTTTATAGTAAATATCATGCAGTACTGATCGTACTTTTTACATTGCTTTCCAATATCAAACTGTTTACAAAGTACCAGACCTACCTGGCGGGTAGTATTGCTTTATTGCTGTTTGTCCCGCACCTTTGGTGGCAGTATCAGCATAACTGGGTAAGTTTTCGTTATCATTTATTTGAAAGCAATGTAAATGCTTACAGGCCATCATTCACATTGGATTATATCATTGGCCAGCTTTTACTACCAGGGCCTGTTGCCGGATTCATCCTGATACCGGCTGCCGTTTTATACAAAACAAAAAATGATACAGAAAAGGCATTACGCTTCACCATGATCGGTATCTATGTATTTTTCTTCGTGAGTTCTTTTCGTGGAAAAGTAGAGGCTAACTGGACCTCCCCGGCCATGGTACCATTAATAGTGCTTGCCTGCCAATTTCTTTACGAAAAAATACAATGGCAAAAAATGCTTTATAAACTGCTGCCTGTAACACTTTTACTTGTAGTTTTTGCAAGAATTGTAATGATAGCAGATCTTCTTCCATTCAAAGTAATCAAAGACCGCTACCATGCATGGAAAGAATGGCCCCGGCAAATGAAAGAAAAAACGGAAGGCTTGCCAATTGTATTCAGCAACTCGTACCAGCGGGCCTCAAAGTATTGGTTCTATTCGGGACAACCGGCCTACTCACTTAATTCATACCGGGAGAAAAAAAATAATTACAATTTCTGGCCTATTGAGGATTCTTTGCTTGGAAAGAAAGTTTATTACCTGGATAAGTATGACTTGTACCGCTTCAATGATTCATTAAACACCGGCATCGGCTGGATAGGTTATAAATATGATTCCTCCTTTATTTCATTTGCTAAAGTGAAAATAGAAGTCAGTCAAAAAAAAGTGAGTATCCGGGAAGGAGCTGAGTTTAAACTGGATTGTTCATTTACTATTCCCGGGTATTACAATAATTTCATCAGGAAATCTGCGAACCTGAATGATACCATAAGAATCGGCGTTTACCAGTCCGGCAAATGGAAAAAAGATATTTATACAATTTTATCGCTGAAAGAAATGGTTGAACGAAAAAAAGTAGCTGTCATTATTAACCCGGGCCTGGTAAAAGGGAATTATTTTCTGCGTTTTGCAATTAACAGCGGCTATCGTAATGCCACACATAACAGTGATAAGATAAAACTTATCGTTAATTAGTTTTTTTCTTTTCAGCAGGAATACCTGTACCTATAACTTTTTGAATATCCGGGTCAGTTTGCAGGTTATTCATTTGCCCCACTATCACTCTTGACCGGTAGCCAACATAAGCAGATGGAGGCTTTACTTTATACCTTTTGGGGTTTGGCAAACAGGCAGCTATCATCGCAGCCTCTTGTCGTGTTAAACTCTTTGCCGGTTTGTCAAAATATTCCCTGGCAGCGGCCTCAATACCAAAGACTCCATCACCAGTTTCTATCACATTCAGGTATACTTCCAATATTCTTTTTTTACTCCAGAAGGTTTCTATCATAAAAGTAAAATAGGTTTCCAGTCCTTTTCGTATCCAGCTTCTTCCCTGCCAGAGAAAAACATTTTTGGCTACCTGTTGGCTGATGGTACTGGCGCCACGGATGCGGCCGGGTTTTTTCTCGTTGTACTTCATGGCCTTTTTAATACTCTTCCAGTCGAAACCGCTATGATCAGGAAACAACTGATCCTCCGAAGCAATCACCGCCAGCTTTGCGTTAGAAGACATGTTACTACTGCTGATATAATCTCTTTTTAAGCCATGCCCGCTTACCCAGCTTACCAGTTGTGTCATTGTAACAGGAGGGTTTACCCAGCGCAGCAGGATGATATACAGGAATTGTATTACAAAAAGCCAGAGAAAAATTCTTTTCCCCCACTTCCAGCACTTACTTAAAAACCCTTTTATTCCTTTTTTACTATTTGTTGTTCCAGTCACCATAGAAAATTAGTCCACCAATTAAAACAAGCCCAAAAATAATAAGTATGATACCACTGATACGATTGAGGATATGAATATTGTGTGGCGTAAGCTTGTTCCTGATCTTGCCTGCTAAAAAAACCTTGAGCAGGTCTGCCAGCAGCACTACAGCAAGGGCTGATGTATAAATAACAATCTTATGCTTATTGGAAAAGTTTATCAGGGAGGTTGATATTGTTATCCAGAAGATGATCACTCCGGGGTTCATCAGGTTCATAAAGTAACCTGAGAGGGATATCTTCAGCAGATCCCTTTTCCGCTGTTTAAATACCAGTTGCCCCGCTTCATTCACTTTTACTTTTTTGAAATAGAGGAAAAAAATACCCATCAATATCAGCAGGATACTTCCTGCAATACCGATCTGCATCTCATATAACCGCAAACTGCGAAAAAGTTCAGTAAAAACATTTGCTACCAGCACTAAGGTAATATCGCTGGCAGACACACCAAATGCAAAAGCCATCCCGCCATTATGCCCGTTATTCAGGCTTTGCTTGATAACTGAAAATAAAATCGGTCCTACTGCTATACTCAGTAAAAAACCAATAGTTATTCCTTTTAACAACGCTTCTGCCATAGCAATAAATAAAAACCCCTTTGTGATTTTAAAAAGGGGTTTTGTCTTTTATATTTTTCCTGATTGTAAGAACCGCTCCCATTCTTCCAGCATTTTTCCTTTCATCACCCGGGGAAATTTATGCTGGCTGCCAAGCTTTCCTTTCAGCTCCATAAATTTCATGAATTGTTCTTCCGGTAATACTTCCAGGAAGACCTCTTTGAGGGCACTGTCTCTCTCAGTAGCATAATCATCATTCAGTATGCGCAGGTTCTCATCTATTCTGTTTCGTAATTTTTCCGGATCTGCACTATCGTTGGTTCCTACATACCACCGGTGTGCAAAAAAGTTTTCGTAAGGAAATCCGACTACCGTGTATTCCGGAATGCTGATATTAAATTCTTCACTCACCAATTCTATTGCTTTATTCATATTGTCAACGCTCAGGTGTTCTCCGGTTAGGCTAAGGAAATGTTTTGTTCGGCCGGTAATACACACTTCGCTTTTCTCCAGGTCAACAAACTTTATTGTATCCCCAATCAGGTATCGCCAGGATCCTGCATTGGTACTCATAAGGAGTGCATATTCTTTCCCTTCTTCTACTTCATGGATCATCCTGACATCGGGGTTAGCAACAATCTTTCCGTCATGATCAAAATTCTTATCATCAAAAGGTACAAATTCAAAAAAGATATTATTATTCAGGATGAGCTGCATACCCCGGGCATGTTCTCTTGTTTTATAACCAATAAACCCTTCACTGGACAAATAATTTTCTATATAAACGATTGGTTTGCCCAATAATTTCTCAAATCCTTTTTTGTATGGTTCAAAAGCTACTCCTCCATGTACAAAGAAGCTGAAGTTAGGCCAGATATCATGGATGTTATTTACCTTATAATGTTCTATTACCATTTCCATGCACATCTGGCACCAGGCCGGCACACCAACGATATAGCCGATATCCCATTCTTTTGCATGCTCAACTATTTCATGCAGTTTCTGGTTCCAGTCGCTCATGGCAGCGATTCGGCCGCCTGGTTTATAAAAAGTCTGAAACCAGAAAGGTCTTTTTTTAGCCAGAATGCCACTAAGATCTCCCGCATACCAGCCGGCTTTTCCTTTCTTCAGGTCAGTAGCTCCCCCCAGCATTAAAAAGCCCTTGGTCATCGCTCTTTTGTTAGCATCCTCATAACGAATAAGGCTGAGAAGCTGGCGTAAATAATTAATAGTATTACTGCGCAGCAGGTCTTTAGTAACAGGGATGTATTTACTGGCCGCCTCGGAGGTGCCGGAACTTAATGCGTAATATTTAATTTTTCCGGGCCAGGTTACATCCGGCACCCCATCCAATGTTTTCTTCCACCACTCTTCATAAATCTTATTATAATCATGCACCGGCACCAGTTCCTGAAATTTTTTACCGGGATGTTTACTTAATAAAGCTTCATCAAAATGATAGTGTTGGCCAAATTCGGTGAACCGGGCTTTTTTCAGCAACTTTTTCAGCACCCGCAATTGCTGTCTTCGCGAATCATTCGGCGGAATCCGTAATGCCGCTGCGATTGCTTTAGGTAGTTTTATATCGATGATAGTGGCCATTCGTTGCTAAGAGGTTAGGATTAAAGTTACGTAATGTAAATATTGAAACAGCTGCGAATATAAGCCATGATAAAGTTCCGGTATTTCAGCCGCCAAGTCCCCGGTAACTATGCCATAATAATTTTAAATCAGCAGACGGCTCATAGTCCCTGGCATACCAGTAGTCGATCATGTGCAGACTTTCTTGTGAAAGCTGTTGCCCGGCAGCGACAGGCAATCCATTACAGGCAATAACCGCCGGAAGAAGATGGGGCAGGTTTTTATCTTTTGATGCATACCCGATCCATGTTTTTTGAGCAAGAAGAACCATAAAACAATTTGCCAAAAAATTAAATGGTTTTTTTATCAGCAATAACTGAACAGGAAAACTAATGACCCCCAATATAGAAACACTTACATCAATCAGTCTTTTCAGCCTCCTGTTATAGGGATCAGCCAGTTTATAACCGTTTTCTTTGGAAACAGACTCACCGGAGCTGTCTTTTGAATCGCTGCCCACAATGCTGCCACTGTTAACGGTATGTATTTTTGCAACGGTACCGGCAGGCAACTGCTGAATATTTTCGATAATGTCAGCAAAAGATAATGTGCCCCTGCAAAAGATAATTTCTCTGAATGGTAATATATGTGACAGCTCCCGCAGTTTAGTACGGCTTCCTATTGCAGTTGGGTCGTTCTCCTGTGGCGCCACTCTTCCCAGGACCCGCTGATGAAGGCCCGCATCCTTTAACAGCTGAACTACCTGGTCATACTCCACGGGAGTACCCGTTATTACTGTAGTGGCCTTTTCTTCTTTGTGTTTATCGCTGTTCACCACATTGCTTTGTATCAGCATCCACCGTAACAGGCTGATCAGAATAAATGCCAGCATGGCGCCAAACAATACTATCGCCCTGGAGAAGCGGTAGTGTTCCGGCAACAATGAATAGGCTGCCAGTAAAACAATGGTAGCGATTGCGGATGATCGTATCAGCTCTCCCCATTTATACCATTTGTCATACAATCCTGCGTAGTAAGCGGTAATAAGATAAAAGACCGTATAGGCCGGAATGGCGATCCATAAGAGCCAGCTCTCATACTCAATATCGGTACGTACATATCGGTTCCACAAATTTTTGATGAGCCAGAAAGAGAGTAGTATCAATCCGGCATCTATCAATGGTAGCCCTATACGCCTGATGAAATTTCCTACTGCTGTTAATCCCGCCCTGAACCAGATAGCAATATGAATTAACAGGTTAAAAATACCAGCCCTGCTTCCCCCGTAATGCTTCCGGACAAACACACTCATGGCATTATAAAACATCCGCACATAATTCATGCTGCCCTTTCTGGTACTTTCTCCTTTGAAATGAATAATACTGCAATCTGCAAAATAGTAATTCCTGTATCCGGCTTTCTGAATGCGGTAACTCAGGTCAATATCTTCGCCATACATAAAAAATGTCTCATCAAAGCTTCCTATTTTTTCCAGTATTTCTTTTTTTACCATCATAAAAGCACCTGCCAGTACATCCACTTCGTGATTTTTATTTTCAGCCAGGTGACCGAGGTGATACGTAGAAAAAATTTTTGAGCGGGGAAATAATTTCGCCAGGCCAAACAGCTTATACAAAGATGTTAACGGAGACGGAAATGCCCTTTTTGATTCTTTCAGGAAACGTCCACTTCCATCCAGCATTTTTACTCCCAGGGCGCCGGCCTGTGTATGCTGCTCAAAAAAGGAAATACATTTCTTAAAACAATCTTCCGGAACAATGGTGTCGGGGTTAAGAAACAAAATATAATGGCCCGAACTTGTCTTCAGCCCCTCATTACAGGCTTTGGCAAAACCAAGGTTCTCGGTGTTTGCAATAAATTTTACTGTTGGAAATTTCGGTAACAAGTAGTGTATGCTGTTATCCGATGAATTGTTATCAACCACGATCACCTCTGTCGCCATACCTTCGGCAGCCTTGAGTACTGAATGAAGGCACTGCTCCAGGAAGTGCTTTACATTAAAGTTGACTATGATAACCGAGAGCTGCAACATACCGGTGTATAAGCCACGAAGTACGAAGTTTTTATGATCAGTTCAAAATGATAACCGCAGGTGAAATCTTTAAAAAAGCTTTGTGATCAGTGGTTATCTTTGCCCATGCTTAAACCCACTCTCATAGAAGCTGCAAAAGCTGGAGCTGCAGAGATAGTCCGTTTCTTTAACAGTGATTTTAAAATAAGTAATAAAGAAGGGGTAAACAACCTGGTAACAGAAGCCGACCATGCTTCTGAAAAAGCTATTCTGTCTGTCATTAAGTCCCGTTTCCCCGAACACCAGGTACTGGCCGAAGAATCAGGGGAAATGATACAGGATTCCGCCTATAAATGGATCATAGATCCGATTGATGGCACCGTAAACTTTGCTCACGGTATCCCGTTAAATTGTGTTTCTATAGGCATAGAACATAACGGTGAAATGGTGATGGGTACCGTATATAATCCGCATCTGAATGAATTTTATTTTGCAGAAAGGGGAAAAGGCGCTACACTAAATGACAAACCGATTCGTGTAAGCGAAGAAACTCAGGCCGTCAAAGCCTGTTTGGTTACCGGCTTTCCTTACACGTATATTAATATGCCTAATGGGCCGCTGGAAATTTTTGAACGCTTTATCCGGAAAGGAGTGCCGGTAAGGCGGTTAGGGTCGGCTGCGATTGATCTTTGCTGGGTGGCCGCCGGACGATTTGATGGATTTTATGAACATAAATTAGAAGCATGGGACAGTGCCGCCGGTTATTTAATAGTAGAAGAAGCCGGGGGAAAAGTAACGGACTTTACAGGTAGCAAATTTTCTGTGTATCAACACCGCCTTCTTGCAACTAATGGAAAGATTCACGATGAAATGCTGGCCGTAATCAATAACAAGAAAGAACTATGAGTAATGAACGAACAGAAATAGCATCCCTGGGTGAGTTTGGACTGATTGAGCATCTCACCAAAAACATTGAATTGCAGAATGCCTCCTCCATATTGGGAGTGGGTGATGATGCAGCAGTGATCGATCATTTTGGCAAACAGACGGTGATCACTACTGACATGCTGGTGGAGGGAGTTCATTTTGACCTGATGTACACCCCGTTGAAACACCTGGGTTATAAAAGTGTGATCGTTAACCTGAGTGATATATATGCGATGAATGCAATCCCGACACAGATCATTCTCAGTATTGGTTTCAGCAACCGTTTCAGCCTGGAGGCGCTGAATGAGTTTTATGAAGGAGTGTATGCAGCCTGTGATAAGTATGGAGTGGACCTCGTTGGCGGCGATACCGCTTCTTCTCAAAAAGGATTTATTATTTCAGTCACCGCCATCGGCGAAGTGGCCCCTGATAAATTTGTAAAAAGAAGTACAGCTCAAAAGGGTGATCTGCTTTGTGTGAGCGGAGACCTTGGCGCCGCTTATGTCGGGTTATTGTTTTTAGAGAGGGAAAAGAAAATATATATGGAAAGTCCGGGTGTGCAACCCGACCTGGAAGGAGAGTCGTATGTAATCGGAAGATTGCTGAAGCCTGAAGCGAGAAAAGATATTGTGGAATTTTTTACCAGCCAGGAAATCACTCCCACTTCTATGATGGATATCAGCGACGGGCTGAGTTCCGAGATATTACATATCTGTAAGGAAAGCAACCTTGGTTGTATACTATATGAAGACAAGATCCCTGTATCGGAAGAAATGAAAAAAGCTGCCTTTAAGTTTGAAATAGATCCGACAGCCTGTGCATTAAGCGGTGGCGAGGATTATGAATTATTATTCACTATTTCCCAGTCAGATTATGATAAATTAGTGCTGAATGAGCAGATCAGCGTGGTGGGCTATATGACAGAGCCGGAACAGGGAGCACATATTATTACCAAAGGGGGAAGCAAACATGTCATCACAGCACAGGGCTGGAACCATTTAAAGTAAAGAACAGAGATAAACAGGAATATGCGGAGAATATTGATTTTGTTTTTTTTCTTACTGTT
>CAZTKV010000056.1:11885-13055 GCA_964614285.1 uncultured Chitinophaga sp.
GGATATTTTGGTTCGTTGTATACGTTATTATATGGCCCTTCTGAAAAATATGACATAGACTATATAGACAGTACCGGGCAATTAAAATCAATCACCATTCCTGTTTTTAATCCGAATGCTGATACAGCTGGCAGAATGATGGTTCGGCCACCGGCAAGGATACCACAACCTTCTAAAAGAGAAAGAAGAAGGCAGCAGATAAGCACCATCCGTTTACTGAGAATCGACACGGCTAACCACTCAGCCATGATGACGCTGTCCACCTTCGGCCGTGGTTATGGGTTAAAAAAATTCTTTCGTCAGTCATTCAGGGCACTGCAAAAAAATAATATCACCCATTTTATTGTTGATGTTCGTGGTAACGGGGGCGGAAGTGTCAATAATTCCACGCTGATAACGAAGTATATTGCCCACCAGCGTTTTAAAATAAGTGACTCTCTGTTTGCTGTTCGAAAAAAGGGTCCATACCAGCAGTATATTCAAAACCATTTCTGGAATAAACTCTTCATTACTTTTTTCACCCGTAAAAAGAAAGATGGACATTATCATTTTGGCTATTTTGAAAAGCATTACTTCAAACCAAAAAAGAAAAACCATTATGATGGTAAAACATATATTGTTACCGGCGGAAATTCATTTTCTGCCACCACTTTATTTACCGGTGCTTTGGTAAAGCAGGATAATGTTATCGTAGTAGGTGAAGAAACCGGTGGCGGGGCTTATGGTAATTCTGCCTGGCTGATACCAGATGTAAAGCTGCCGGAAACCGGTGTACGGTTCAGGCTACCCTTATTCAGGCTGGTAATTGATAAAACAGTTCCCAAAAACGGCAGAGGTGTTCAGCCGGAAATAACATCATTCCCCAGCATCGAAGCGATTCGCCGTAATGCTGATTTCAAAATTGAAACCGTGATGGAGCTGATAAAAAGAGATAAAGAGACGGGTAAAACAAATTGATGCTTATTCTTCCTCATTTAAAATCATAAATCCATCTGCATCTCTTAAAAAAGGAAGTTTCTCTCTTATACTGTTAAGATGAGTTTTATCTAACTGAAGAGTGAACACCTCTTCTTCATCTTTTTTCATGTATAATACTTCTCCCAACGGATCAACGATCATGCTGTCACCGCTGTGATAAATATCATTACCATCATGGCCAACACGGTTCAC
>CAZTKV010000056.1:13155-16115 GCA_964614285.1 uncultured Chitinophaga sp.
CCGGCAAAAGCAAAGCGGTGACGTTTATCATAGACACCATGCTGGCCTGTTGGCAACATCCAGATCAGCCGGTTATAGTAATGCCCGGCTTCCTTTATAATAATACTGCCCGTAAGAATTATTTTTTTTTCCACTGCGATTCTTTTCATCCACTGTACCGTTTCGCCATCCATCGTTTCAGCCAGTTGCTCCGGCTTCATGCTAAAACCGGTACTGAACATTTCAGGTAATACAATAACCTCCGCTTTTTCTTTTATTCTGCTGATCTTTTCTTCAAGCATCTGCAGGTTAGCGGTCTTATCCTCCCAATGAAGCCGGGTTTGTATAGTAGTTATGATTAATCCTGACATATTCTGATCAATAGTCTTGTAAAAGTACTTGTATTCAAATAAAAAAGCGGCAGTCCTGGACAAGACCGCCGCCAACCATTAACCATCTGCTTTTAAACTATTTAAAAATGTTATAGCGGAGCAATACCTCATGGGCGTTGGATCCGGCATCGAATACACTGATCGGTGTTTTGTAAATGTCAAAAGAATAACCAAGTGTAAATTTCTTGTTCAGGTTCACACCAGCTGAAAGTATGAAGCTTTGCTTGGCTCTCAATGCAACACCCCACCAGAACACTTCGCTATGCTCTACTCTTACACCCCCCTGGAATTCCAGTGGTGCATTGGGCAGGTAGATAAACAAAAAGTTGGGGGTGATTGACGTAGCATCATCCACATTCCATTTATAAGAGCCATGAAAATAATAGTGACGGTATAAACGGGCCTCTTCTGTAGTTGAAAGATTGCCTGAATAAAAATCAAGCTTTGATTGTACCAGTTGTGATACAGAAGCGCCCAACTGTAATTTCTTGTCAGTATAGGAAATACCAAAGCCTGCATCAAATTTGAACCGGTTATCGCTGGTACCCAGCGCCGGATCAGATCCTAATGTCTCGGACAGTTTGGCCCTGTCCAGGGAATATTGCTGCCCTCTTGCTTCAATACCTAATGAGAATTTACCGCCGTTTGCCGTTGGAATATGTTTGGCAAACTGTAAAGCAATACCAGTCCTGGAAGTAGGTCCCGTTTTATCATTGTACAAATAACCACCCAGGCCGATCTTTTGCTCAGGCAATTCAAAAGAACCAAATAATGTAGCCGTCTTCGGGCTGCCGCTGATACCACTCCACTGGCTTCTGTAAGTGGCGCCAACCATTCCCTTCTGGTACACACCGGCGGTTGAAGGATTATGCATCACTCCCTGCATATCATACATGGAAGATGTTTGCAACTGCTGTGCATTAACCGTTGTAACAACTCCGGCAACTAATGCAAATATTATAATGCGTTTCATGTTTGTATTAAATTTTTGAATTATCTCAAAATTGTTAGGTCACCTTTCAAGGTAATGGATGCACCGTTGATCAGGCGGTAGGTAATCGCATAGTAATACGTACCGTCTGCTACAGGCTTGCCTTTATAAGTACCATCCCATTTGTTCTGGTAGTTATCATCCTTGAATACGATATTACCATAGCGGTTGAACACGGTAGCAAACACTTGCCTTGTACAGGAGCCGCCATTGTTGGTAACGATCCATACATCATTTTGTCCGTCACCGTTTGGTGTAAAGGCATTCATTACTTTCAGGCAGTAAGGAATTACGTTCACTACCATATTGTCGGTTGATGTACAATTATTGTTATCTCTTACCGTAAGTGTATATACAGTGGTAGTGTTTGGTTTAGCAACCGGTGTATAGCTATTGGCCCCTGTTAATGTACTGTTTGGTGTCCATGCTATTGACGCCGCTGTTCCTGTACCGCTTCCTTCCAGCACCACTTCATCACCATCTACAATTGTTTTATCCGGCCCGGCATTAATAACCGGGTTTGGTTTGATACCAATATTTACTGTTTTATTTCTTACACAACCATTCAGCGTAGCAGTAACCGTGTAAGCAGCAGTTGAATTTACTGTTGCAACAGGATTGCTGATATTGGCAGCAGATAAACCTCCCGCTGGAGACCAAGCATAAGAAGCGCCTGTGCCATTGGTACTGGCCAGCATCTGTACCGGTGCTCCGGCACAAACAAGTGTATCATTATTGGTGGTCAGTACCAGGTTATCATCAAATCCAACATTGATTGTTTTAGTTAACAAACCACAATAAGAATCTTTTATCGTAATAGTTTTGGGTCCCTGTGTCAACCCTGTAAATGTATTAGAAGACTGGAAAGCTCCTCCGTTAATACTATACATGTAAGGAGCGATAGCGCCAGTTGCGTTGATGGTGATACTTCCACCGGATGGATTGGTACAGGTAACATTAGTAACTGTTTCAGTAGCGTTCACGGCAATATTTGCCGGATTACCAAATTCCATTATAGGCGCCCCGCTTACGTTTACTCCGGTTACAAACAATCTCCTGTTTGCAAAAGGAATAGCAGCCGGAACGGTCTTTGGTGCAAAGGCTGCTGTTTCAAAAAGGCAGCTGGTAGGTGGAACCTCCAATGTCCATGTAGCCCCGCCATCCGTTGTTTTACACATCAGGCCCGGTGTCATTACATAGCCATTGTTTATATCATGCATTACAATGGCATTCAGATTACCTACACCCAATGTGCCGATATTTCCGGATACATCTGTCCAGGTAGCGCCGCCATCCGTCGTTCTGAAAATCACTTTCCTGGGAAACCCGTTGCCAATAACAAAAACTGTATTTGCATCCAGGGCAATCATGTCTTTATATGTTATTTGTGGTGTTACGCCAGGAGTAGGAAGAGGAAGTTTATTCCAGGTAACACCGGCATCTGTTGTTTTATAAATAGTGTCCCTGTTACCGGCAGCATATCCGATTAACCGGGTTGGGAATTCAATATCTGTAAGGTTTTGAGCCAGCGAACCAACTGAGAATCCACTGTAAACACTCCAGGTAGCTCCTCCATTGAATGATCTGTAAACTCTTGA
>CAZTKV010000057.1:0-14446 GCA_964614285.1 uncultured Chitinophaga sp.
CCGGATCAGGCAGGGCCTTCTGGGTGGGGCGCATCCTTCTTATACTGGCGATAGTGGCGGGGATCATGCTGGCAAAGGAAGATTATGACAAGGCAAATGACAGATCCACCGCCTGGCTCATATTCCCCTTCAATATGCTGCTGAAGTTTTTTATTTTCCTGTTAAGCGTAAGTCTTATCTGCCTGCTGCTGTATGGTATCATCAAATTATTTCTTGCTATCGGCGCCGGCATTGTCTTTATTGTCTCCGGTATTCATGCCACCGGCGGCTTTACCAAACTATTGTTTGAGGAAGCCAAAGGCGAAGCGGCCGGCTCAGCCAAAAAAACAGTAGCGGGTTACCTGTTGCCCTTTTTGTTTAAGAAAAAAAAGTAACTACCCGGCTAATGTATATCCTGGTACACAGGGACATGGCCTTTGAAAAATGAGGACACTAATCCAGTTTTCTGAATAACCCAGGTTGAGATACTGCTCCAATGCCCGGTCAATGCTCAGTTCGGGGTCCTGCATTTCATCCAGCCGTTCAGAACCAACCCGTGCCAGCCACAACTTAAATGGTTCTGCCTTTGGCGATGGAATGGATTGAATAAGCCGGAAAAGCTGTTCGGTGTCGGCTACATCAGTCATCCGCATTTTGCCGTCAGGAGCCTTCATTTTCAAACTGTTACAATTTGTAACGGTTTCATTTCCCTCATCTTTTAACCGCTTTTTTAGTACTCTCCAGTATACTTGCGGATTGGGACTTTCGGTGAGTATGCCAACCACATCCACAACAGAGAAATACCATTTCTCCTGTTCTGCATCCCAGACAGTTCTTACTTTTCTGTCTTCAAATATTTTTATTTCGTTTTCCTTTTTCATTGTGCTGAGTTTAGCTGCTTACAGCATTCAATTTACTGCATCCGGCTGGAGTTTTTATAATCCGGTTGCTGCTGCTTTTTGGTTATTATCAAATGGAACTGGAAGGCAGTTACAAAAATTATGATGGTGTTCTTGTCTGCGGCAGGCAAGCTTCAGGAGACTCGTCTTGGAAGAGGTCCCGTAGAAACTAGTCTGTGCAGAAATCATGTATACTACTTTTAAATCTCCTTAACTTTAGTTACAACCATTGCTTTCCCTAATTATAGATTATGAAACATTCATTCAGTCTTACCGTAGTATTATTATTTACTTCTAACATTTGTTTTTCCCAACTACTAATGCCGGCATTATTCAAAGGATCGAAAGATTTAATTCAAGAGAATTTGAAAGGGAAAATAAAAACAATAACAGAATCTAATTTTAAGGTTATATCAAAATTTGGAGAATTTAAAAAAGGTGATGCGCTTGACACAAAAGTCAGCAAGTATAACGAAAAAGGAAATAAAATTGAAGAAGAATACAACGACTATGTGTTTAACAATCAAAACAGGCATGTACTCGAATATAATGCCAACAACTATATTATAACATCCACAAACTATAATCCTGACAATACTATTGCCACCAAAATGATTATTAAGTATGATGATAGAAACCGTATTGAGGAAATGAGTTCTTATACTCGTGACGGCGTCCTCTTAACAAAGAGTAAACTGTCTTACGATAAAGAAACATTTAAAAACTACGATATAAGAGAATATTCTGCTAATGGAACTTTAAGCACCAAATATTCCGGGAAACTGGATAAAAATAACAATCAAATTGAATGGTGCACCTATGAGCAAACCGGAAGTATTAACATAAAAGAAATTTTTGATTATGATAGTGCAAGCAGATTGCTTGAAAAAAGAGTTTACCAACAAGGGCAGATATATTTAGGTAAAACAACATTCGAATATGATACAAAAGGGAAAAGTACTGTGCAATCAGAATATGATTCTTCAGGTGTGATAATGCAAAAATATTCAAGTAAGTATGATGACAATAAACAACTAATTGAATGGGTGTCTGAAAACACAATGGATAGTACAAGCCAGAAAGTTCACTATCAATATACCTATGACAAATTCGATAATTGGACAACACGTACTATTTTTCACTACAATGCTTTGGGTGATAAGGTGGTTACAAACATGACAGAAAGACTAATTGAGTATTATGGCAGTCCGGTTTCCGGTACTAATCTTCCGGATATACAATTGTTTTATAATAGTTTTAAGAAAGCCGTATCTAACAATGATTTACAAAAGCTTTCAGAAACTGGAAACCTGGCAATGATGAACTATAAAAACAAATCAGACTTCATCAAAGATTTTACTTTTTCAGAAAATGTAAAAAGAATTATCGCCAGTACCAGTCTGCCAAAGAAATTAATAGACAACCGGGAATATACAATAGAAGATATGGATGGCAATTTATTATTTATCATCATCTTTAAGAAAGGAATTACTAACTGGAAATGGCACATTGCATATGTTGATTAGAGGCGTCCTGCCTGTAATTATATTACATGACTTGCTTGTGAAGGATAAAAGATAAATCGATATAAGGTATAGGTCATTATAAGTTCATCAACAATAGTTAGGGCCAGATTATACCTGCTCTTTTCTGAACGGGTTACACCGGAAAGCCATAAGAATAGAAAACTGAAATAAAAAAATATGAAAAATTTACAAGTCATTAAATTAATCCTGTTTGTATTGATAATTCCTTTGCTTTGGGGCTGTAGCAGTGACAAACTATCCCGAGGGAAAGCCGAGAAGTTAATACGGGCAATTAATAAGTTCCCGACTGACGAAATAAAAGAATTTCAAACTGCCTTTCCCGACCATTTGGGCGCAGGATCCCTTGAAGAACTACAAAACCAGGGGCTTCTGACTTATACTAAATACTTTGCTGGTTTAGGAGGTTATTGGTTTGATGCAGAATTAACAGAAAAGGGTAAAAAATATGCTGTATCTGATAAACATGGCCTGAAAAATGAATTTGGCTTAGAAGACAATTACAATAAGGCTGTAACTGTGAAAATAGCAAAATTAGATTTTGGAGAAATTACAGGAATCCATGAAAACAAAGAATCTAATACTGCGACAGTCAATTACACTGTGGTTAGAAAAGAAATAACACCGTTCGGTAAAATCGAATTTAAGTTACAAGAGGGTTCGTTCAATAAAACGATAACGCTTACAAAGTATGATGATGGCTGGAGACCAAACAAAACAAATGATAATCAATAAAAAACTATGGAAAAGCCAGGTGTCCCTGCCGGGCACAGGCCGGGAGAAGGAGACACCGGGCGGAGGTAAAACGGCGTAAACCGGCACAAACCTATTTCTCCCCTTTTAGCACTTCTTCCCTGGAAAAAGATTTTTTAAAATAGAAATGGTACACCTGCGGGCCGGAACCAACAGATATGGGAAATGCATTAACAAGGCTCCATCCCTGCGAGCCCATATAGTTTAACGCATCTACCAGGGAATTGAATTTTTTCACTCTTCCGGTAACTTCATCTCTAACTCTTGTATCGCCTGAAAAAAGTTTCCTTTCCTCACCAAAATTGACATCAATAGTAACTTTGGCTGAAAGCAGGCGGGCCTGCGCTACTAATTCACAATATTGCTCCACTCTGGTGGTATCCTGAGAGAAAGCATTGACTGATCCGGTTAACAGTAAAAAAAGAATAAGCGTTTTCATTGTTTAAAGTTTTATTAAATAAATGGTAATGGTTTCAATTAAACAACACTTACTAACTGCCTTCCGGCAACTTACACTGTGGTTGGTGCTTGTGTTTTCCCTAACCACAATTTATACTAATATTTAAAATAATATAGAAACCGAGGTGTGAATCATAACAACGAGTGCCTTACAGGAGACTCGTCCTACGAAGGAGGCGAAAAATGTCCAACCTTTCAATACATGTTTGATTCCTATTGATTTGTAATTTAATGAGCCACTTTGGGGTTATTGAATTGATTTTCATGCAATCATTTAACCTGAAGAATTTTGAGATTCGCCTGATAATTGTTATTCTTGTAACTATCAAGACCTGTAATACTTTGTATCTTTGCACTCCTCTAAACAAACAAATCATTATGGCTAAAGCAACAAAAAAGCAAAAGCCCAGGGACTTTGAAAAAGAATACACCAAAGTCATGAAAGATTTTCAAAAACCTATTTATCAAGGCAGTCAGCAGCAATGGGCTGCACCGGGTGACTTCTTTGTTAAGTTCTCACTGTACAAAGAGTCTTCTTCTGGGGCCGCATCTTTTAATACCACCTTTATAAGCCAGTAATTGAAATGCCAAATTGGAAAGAAGTACTGGAAGAAATTCAGGAAGAAAATAAAAAGGGTAATAAAGCCGCTCTTGATACTGTAAGGCGAAAATATCTCGCCAAAATCAGTGCAAAGACTGGTAGAAATGTAATTGCTTATTATTCCGGCTGGCTCCAAGGGCGAAACCCTGCAGATGCAATAGTAAATGATAAAGATAAGAATGCCTTTATGGTCAATATTCATAAGCTTGACCGGACAAAAGGACTTGACCTTATTTTACATACTCCGGGCGGTGATCTGGCAGCGACAGAAAGTATAGTAGATTACCTGCACTCCATGTTTGGTAAAGATGTTCGTGCTATTATTCCTCAAATTTCTATGTCAGCCGGAACGCTGATTGCTTTATCATGTAAAGAAATAATGATGGGAAAGCAATCCAACTTAGGGCCGATTGACCCGCAAATGGGAGGGGTTGCCTGTCAGGCTGTTCTGGATGAGTTTGAACAGGCGAAGAAAGATATTCGAGCCAATCCAAGTTCTGCCCCCTTATGGCAGGTAATTATAGCAAAATATCATCCCACATTTTTAGGCGCTTGCCAGCATGCCATTGACTGGTCTGAAAAATTAGCCGAAGATTGGCTTACCCGTAATATGTGCGGTGGTGATGGAGCTAAAGCAAAAAAGATATTAAAAGAGTTCAGCGACCATAAAACACAAAAATCCCATGCAAGGCATATTTCAAAAGAAAAATGCTCTGCTATTGGAGCTTCAATAATTGATATGGAAACCGATAACGAATTGCAAGACCATATTCTCACCACACATCATGCTTTCATGCATACTTTTTCAAGTTCCAGAGCGTCGAAAATAGTAGAAAATCATTTAGGCGTTGCCTATGTAGAAAATGAAGCAACTGTACAAATGCCTGTACAGTTCCAAATTCCCGGGGGGCAAAAACAACCATAACCGGTAATCAAACAACCAGTTCTTTTAATACGCTACTCAAACTTCATCTTTGGCAAACCAACCCTCCACTATGTACTCCGTAGTTGGTGTTTGTACTTTCTACAATTTATATTAGTACTTAATATAATAATGCAACCCAAGGCGTGAATCATAACGAAGAGTCCCTGTCAGGAGACTCGTCTGCGAAGAAGAAAATCTAGTTAGAATCCCTGTGGTACTAAT
Source organism: uncultured Chitinophaga sp. (assembly GCA_964614285.1). Taxonomy (GTDB): domain Bacteria; phylum Bacteroidota; class Bacteroidia; order Chitinophagales; family Chitinophagaceae; genus JJ008. The sequence continues at coordinate 5,383 of CAZTKV010000057.1, forward strand.
CCAAGATTGTTTATAGAACTATAGCCAAACGAAAGCTGCTCATGAACTTTCAAAACCTCAGTATAATCCCAATACTTCAGCTTAGCAGCCAATTGTGAAATTTGGGAAACCTCTTTTTTAATCTTGTCAATCTGTTTGCCATCACTTACTGCAACCAAACCCTGCACTGCTGCATTGTTTGAGGCCTTTAAGAGATTTAAAATAAGGCTATCAATCGAGCCGCTGGTCTGAACTTCAAATACATAAATTACACGTCCCATATTGCCAATTGTTGCTTCCCACAATGTATCAACCACAGCACCATCTGCAACTTTTTTTTCCGTATTACTACTAAAGCCCAACCAGGAGCCAATTTCTGCCAGCTTGTCCCGGATATCATTGTGTTTAAATTCAGAAATTGCGGCTCCTTCTTTATTATCTGACTTCATTAATATCTCTTCTTCTTCTGTTTCACCAGCTTGTTTATATTGAGTTAAATTGTCAACAACCTGTAATTCTTCCCATATAAAATAATCAACGACAAGCAGAGTCGGATCAGCAAATCCATTTTTTTTTAAGTGAATTGCCATTTGCTTGCACACTTCTGATAATTCTTTATACTTCTTTCCTGTTATCTGATAATCGTAGTCTGGTAGATTTTTAACTCCCAAATAATTCAAAGCGATATATGCCCGTCTGTTCCAAAGCATATAATCATGCGGGAATGTATGACAAAGAATTTCGCTTATCATAGCGGGTCCCATCCACTTTATCTCCTTTCTAAACCGGTTCCATCTTTCGCTTATATCAGATGAATCATAAAATAAATGAATGAGTTCTTCCTGAAATTTACTGAGTGTATTATCTGTTATGATTTTACCAACTATATAGTGTTTGTTTCCCCATATTAGCATGGCCCAAAGTCTACTGAGATACTCATAAACATCATCTTCGTTCATAGACCTGATCTTCTCTTTTGTAAAACTTTGGTAATATCGAACTCTTTCAAGTCGTTCCTCAAAATGCTGATGATTTAATGAGGGATTGCTACCCAGTTTTGAAATAAACTGTTTTATGTGTTTGTCCAGTAACTCAGTATTCATGATTTTTTTCTTTTAGTTTTTTTCTCCTTTACAAACAAACCCGCCGTGTACTTATCATACAACTCAAATAAAAACTCAATACGCTTGGTTTCGTTCGGGAAAGGTTGCGGACGGTAACATAAGTCAACTGCTTTATCTAACTGCTGGTGTGCTTTTACCAAAACCGGCGGCATAGTGTTAGGGTCATATAAATCTGCTAAACTGCTATCCGGAAATATAGCCCTTGCATCCAATACTGCCTGCGCTGCCTTTTCTACAGCTTCCTTTTGTTTATTGGTTGGGCTTTCGGGCCAGGGGTAGTTATTGTAGACGATAGAATGCGAATAATTGTAATCACTTTTCATTCTTCCACAAGTATATTTCATCCATGTCATGTGCATTAAAGATGTTATTATACCAAAAAGATAAAATGAGGCATTTGGTAGAGCAGTAGCCCGATCACTAATAATCGTATCTGAACTTAAATAACCAATAGGGACATAAATTCGATTCTCTGAAGAAACTCTGGGTATTAAAAGATAATTTGAATCAGGTTGTCTTTCGGCCATAAATAAACTTGGAAGGCTAGCCCATTTTCTTGTATTTACATCCGCACTATTTTGTCTCATGGCTCTTACTCTTTCAATTCTTTCTGTAACCAACGGCAAATCTCGTAATTCTTCTGGCTTTGCATTTTTTAACCACAAGCAATATCTTTTAAAGTTGTTTATATATTCTTCACTCCCGATAAATTCTTTAATAAATTTTCTGGCTTTGGGTTCTTTCTTTAAAAATTCATTCTTCTCATCTTCTGTAAATAATAAGTTACCGCCGTCAACGACTTTGCTTCCGTTAATCATTTCCGGGACGTTGCAAATTGGTTTAGTTTTTGGTACTAAGGCTATATCTTTCCCTTCAATCAAATACGCATTGATATTTTTAACCACTAGCTCATGTGGTTCTCCTTTATTGTCTTTGTACTCAAAAATACTTTTGCTTTCTGAATCATAATTTGAAAAACCAATGATAACAACATGCACTGCAGCATTACTTTTCGCTTCATTGCTCCATTTAAATGTTCTATGAGCAAAATGAATTTTGATTTTATATTCATTGAAAAGTTTTGGCCATAATAGGCCAACCTGTTCACCCTGAGTAATGGAATTTGTGCTTACAAAAGCAACTTTTGTTTTATTCGAATTGATAAGATTATTATAAGCATTTAAGTATTCAGCCGCCTTTACGTACCATGCAGTTACATAATCGTAATTACCTGCTTTTGTATGTTTATATACATAAGCAAGGTCTTCTTTTTGTTCATCACTTTGAAAATTCTTCCCTACAAACGGCGGATTTCCCAATATAAAATCAAACTTTGCTTCTCCTTTTTCAAATGGCAATGGTTCAATCAGGCTTTGCCAGTCAATCCGCAAAGCATTGCCATGTACAATGGTGGCAGCTTTTTGTAAGGGCAGCCGCACATAGTATTCGCCAAAGGTTTCGGTTACCAGCATATTCATCTGGTGGTCCATCAGCCACATGGCGGTTCTTGCTATCTGCGCCGGAAATTCTTCATACTCTATGCCGTAAAACTGGTCCACATTACATTTAATCAAATAGTCTGCATCCATTTTTGCTTCCCGTATCACTTCCTCCCGGTAGCCCTGCAGTTTCAATAAGCGTTTTATAATTTCTATTTCCAGTAAACGCAGTTCACGGTAAGCAATAATTAAAAAGTTGCCGCAGCCGCAGGCGGGGTCTAAAAAGCGTAAGGAGCTTATTTTGTCATGCAGCTTTTGCAATTGCGTTTTATTGTTCTGTACTTTTTCAAACTCAGCCTGGAGTTCATCAAGGAATAATGGCTTAATGAGTTTGAGAATATTTTTTTCGCTGGTGTAATGGGCGCCGAGATTGCGTCTTGCCTTCTCATCCATCACACTTTGGAACAGCGAACCAAAAATGGCGGGAGATATTTTACCCCAGTCCAGCCGGCAGCAATCCAGCAATATTTTCCGCATCTCACTATCGAAACTGGCAAAGGGTAACTGCTCTTCAAACAATTTGCCGTTTACATACGGAAATTCTTTCAGGCTTTCATCGAGGTTGGCCAGCCGTTTATCATCTGGTGTATTTAATACCTGGAAAAGTTCTGCAATGGCACGGGCAAGGTCGCTGCCGTCTTCAGCTGTGCGCAGTTGCAGGTAGTCATGAAAAATATCTTTATTAAAAATATTGGAATCATCAGCAAACAAACAAAACAGCAACCGTACTAAATAAACTTCTAATGCATGGCCGGTGTAGCCAATCGCTTTTAGTTTATCATGCAGGCGGCCCATCAGTTCGGCTGCTTCAATATTTACCGGGTCCTGTTCTTTAAACTCTCTTTTTACATACCCGGCAATAATCCCAAAGACCTGAATGTTTTTCACCAGGTCTTTCAGCAGAAACTTTGTTTCTTTTCCGGCGGCATCATACACAATCAGGGTTTCAAAATCGCAAACCATGATGAGCTGCGGCAGTTCATATTCTTTTAAACCGTGGCAGTATTCTTTTGCCTGCTGGTATGCTTTTGACAAATCTTTGCCCCGGCTTTTCATTTCCACCAGCAGCATTCCTTTCCAGAGCAGGTCAATATAGCCATCTGATTCGTTGAGTTTTTTTACCCGGTGTTCAAATGTGGCAATGCGGCGTTGCGATATGCCGAAGATGTTGAAGAAGTCAATAAGAAATGGTTTGGCATCAGCTTCTTCCCGTTCTGTATTCTCCCATTCTTTTACAAAGGTGGCAGCTCTTGATTTTATTTCGTTCCAGCTAAGTGGCATGCAGGCTTATTGGTTGATAACCGAAAATAAGCAAAGCTGAGTAGAATTTCTGAACGACGAAGAGTGACTCTCACCTTTCCTTCTACCAGAAGAAAAAGTTGCGAACTAATCTTCGATTGCAACGGACGGTGATAGTAGTAATACAACTGGCTCCATCACCCTTCGACAAGCCTTCCTGCCGGCAGGCAAGCTTAGGGTGACATCCCCATTCCCCACTATCTTTATTCCAAATCTCCCCCATGCCGCATCTCGACTATACCCAACGGGCCCTCCGCTTTGTGAGCCGCTACCCCGTATTCAATATCATACTGACACAAATTGGCTTTTGGGTATTGGCCAATAGTATACTGGCACTGCTGCTGCACCTGATGTATTCTTCTGTGCATGTAAATGTGCCGCTGCCCCTGCCACCGGAGCTGTGGCCCACTATGCTGACAGGCATCATCCTCGGCATCCTCTATGGCACCGTTCTTGGCATCACCGAATATTTTCTGGAGAAACAATTCTTTCGCCGCCGCAGCCTTGGTGTTACGTTTTTGCTGAAGACAATGGTTTCCCTGCTCAGCCTCATATTGCTGCTGGCCCTGGTGCGGTTTGTCCTCTTCGATCACCTCATCCTCCCGGTCTTTATGAAAGGGCGGTCACCCCTCACAGATGAATCCTGGAAATTCATTTTCTTCATCTTCCTTGTCTATTATGGATTGATGACAGTGGTGATCACCTTCATCACCCAGGTAAATAAGAAATACGGACCGGGGGTGCTGGTGCCGCTGCTGCTCGGCAAATACCGCCAGCCCAAAGAAGAGGAACGCATCTTTATGTTCATGGATCTGCAATCTTCCACCAGCATCGCCGAAGAACTCGGCCATCTGCGGTACAGCGGTTTTATCCGGGACAGTTTTATGGACATCAACCAGGTGATCGCTAAACACCAGGCGGAAATTTATCAATATGTGGGTGATGAAATTGTGCTCAGCTGGCGCATGGCAGAAGGCTTAAAGGACCTGGCCTGTATCCGTTTTTATTTTGCCTGCGGCGAACAGTTTGCAAAACGGGCCGATTATTATGAAGCACAGTATGGCCGCTTACCTTTTTTTAAAGCAGGGCTGCATGGCGGTAAAATAACTGCCGTGGAGATCGGTGAGATCAAACGGGATATTGCTTTTCATGGTGATTCCATTAATACTGCCGCAAGGATTCAAAGCCTGTGTAATAAATATCAAAAAAGCTTACTTATTTCTAAACCCTTTACAGAATATAGTGAGTTCAATAAATTATTCAACGCTGTATCACTGGGTATGGTGGCGCTAAAAGGAAAGCAACAACCTGTTGAACTGGTAAGTGTGGAAAGAATACTGGTATAAAATGAGTGCTGTAATTATTTCCTCTTTCTTTTTTTCTTCAATGCCGTTTGCATACGGGCCGCCAGTTTTTCAATGCCCTGCTGCACGGTGCTTTCCAGTTTTTGCCCGGCAGCCTGGCTGAGGCGGCGGCTGAGGTAACCGGCCCCCAGGCTTACCAGCCCGGTAAAGAGGGTGTTCTCTCCCGGCTGTGTATGGGTGGCTTCGGCCAGTTTATTGCGCAGCAGGGTGCCGGGGCGCAGCTCCTCTTTGGCCTCGTTCCAGTTTTGCTGCAGGGCTTTTTCCTGCTCCAGCTGCTGTATACGCAGCCGCATTTTCTCCTGCTGTATGTCTTTTATATGTTTAATCTTTTTCATCGTCTTCTTCCGGTTCAAACAGGGCTTCTATCATCGAATTCATAATGGGTATGCGCAGCAACCGGTCTTTGGCCAGCCACAGTATCAGCCCGATCAGCAATACAATACCGGCCACGATAACAAAACCCAGCCAGTAACTGCCCAGCCATTGCCCGATGGCGATGGCCGCTGCAATACTGAGCAGTACCAGGAACAAAAAAAACACCAGCGCTGCCATCAGCATAGCTATCATCATGGCGGCCAGTTTCGAGATCTTTTCGGCCATAGATAACTTTACCTGCGACAACCTGGTGTTTGCGTACGCTTTGAGCTGCTCGACCAGCGACTCTACTTTTTTAAATTCTTCTGACATGATACTAAAGTTACACTATGCTTGTCAGATCACTTCTTCGAGTTCGCCATTTACCCGGGCCATTTGTTCTTCCATTTTTTCTTTGCCCAGTTTTACTTTACGGTTAAACTGATCTTTCAGCTTCTTGCCGTTCTCTGCAATTTTGTGGCGGGTGTTAACGCCTTTGTCAGGAGCGAATAACACACCCAGTATACCACCGATGGCCAAACCGGCTCCCAGCGCAATCAGCACTTTAGATGTGTTTTTCATTTTTTATAATTTACGGATGAATAATAAGATACTGTCCTTTCAAATATAGTTTTTGAACCGGCCCAAAACAATGAGCATCTTCATATACCACAATGACAGCTGTCAATTTTTTAGGGTCATCACTAAGGCGAACTTGCTCTGTTGTTTTGCTGCTGCTTATTCTTCATCTCCCGAATTTGACTGCAAATAAGGACAGGCTGTAAATGCCAATCTGGCAAATCGGGCTGCTTTGGAACGATGTTGGTATTTTCGCCGCCATTATCATATTCACAGTAAAACTTAATCGCCGTTATGGTACAGGAAAAAGGAACTATTTCGATCAGCACGGAAAACATTTTCCCCATCATTAAAAAATTTCTCTACTCCGATCATGAGATCTTCCTGCGGGAACTGGTAAGCAATGCCGTGGATGCCACGCAAAAGATAAAAAGGCTGAGCTCACTCGGTCACTATAATAAAGAACTGGGCAGCCTGAACATCAAGGTGGCGGTGGATAAGGATGCCAAAACGATCACCATCTCCGACAGTGGTATCGGCATGACGGCGGAAGAGATCAAGAAATACATCAACCAGGTGGCTTTCAGCGGCGCCACCGAATTCATGGAAAAATTCAAAGAAGCCAATGATGCCAACGAGATCATCGGCCGGTTCGGTCTTGGCTTCTATTCAGCCTTTATGGTGGCGGAGAAAGTGGAGATACAAACCCTTTCTTACCAGGAAGGTGCAGAACCTGCCAAATGGACCTGCGACGGCAGCACTTCTTTTGAGATCACCGAAGGCAGCCGCACGGAAAGAGGAACAGATGTGATCCTCTATATCAATGAAGATTCAACTGAATTTTTGGATAATCCCCGTATTCAGTCCATACTGGATAAATATGCAAAATTTCTTCCGGTACCGGTACAGTTTGGTACCAAAACGGAATCCGTAGAAGACGGAACAGACGAAGAAGGCAAACCAAAATACAAACGGGTTGAAGTTGATAATATCATCAACAACACCAATCCCATCTGGACCAAAGCACCGGCCGACCTGAAGGATGAAGACTACCTTGATTTTTACCAGGAACTTTATCCGTACCAGGATGAGCCGCTGTTCTGGATACACCTGAATGTGGACTACCCGTTCAACCTGACCGGTGTATTGTATTTCCCCAAACTGAAGAATGCCCGCCTGCCGGACGGGCAGGATTTTGAAGTGCAGAAGAACAAGATCAAACTCTTCAGCCGCCAGGTATTCATTACCGATGAAGTGAAAGATATTGTGCCGGAATTTTTATTGCTGCTGCACGGGGTGATCGATTCACCGGATATTCCGCTGAACGTAAGCCGTTCTTTTTTACAGTCAGACAGTAATGTAAAAAAGATCAACAGCTATATCAGCCGCAAAGTAGCGGAGAAATTAGCAGAGCTGTATAAGAAGGACCGAAAGTCCTACGAAACAAAATGGAGTGATATTGGTCTGTTTGTAAAATACGGCGCCCTGTCTGATGAAAAGTTCTACGAAAAAGCGAAAGAGTTTTTATTGCTCACCAATACCAATAATGAACACTATACACTGGAAGAATATAATGCCAAGGTGAAAGACTTCCAGACCGATAAGAACGGGCAATTAGTGTACCTGTACACAGCCGATGCAGAATACCAGCACAGTTATGTAGCCGCTGCGCAAAAGAAGAACTATGATGTGCTGATGATGAATTCACCGATCGATACACATTTTATCCATCACCTGGAAATGAAACTGGAGAAAACTTCATTGAAGAGAGTGGATGCAGATGTACTGGATAAACTGATTGAAAAAGAAGATTCCGAAAAACATACACTGACCACAGAAGAGACCGATAAACTGAAAGCCATCTTCGACAAAGCCATCAGCAATAGCAATATGAAAGTGGAAGTGGAAAGCCAGCCGGCAGATCATATGCCGGTGACCATTACCATGGAAGAATGGATGCGCCGGATGAAGGATATGAGCAAGCTGGGCGGCGGTATGAATTTTTATGGCGCTATGCCGGACAGTTATAAAGTGTCGGTAAATGGCAATCACAAACTGATCCATAAAATTTTATCTGCTGATGAAGCGCAGCAAACCGTGCTGGCCAAACAGGCATTTGATTTAGCACTATTGGCGCAGGGTATGCTGAAAGGTGCCGACCTCACGGCGTTTGTTGAAAGGAGTGTGGAAGTGTTATAATATAAAATGGTTGTTGTTTCAAAAGCCCGGTCATTATCATATTGAGATTGCCGGCATATGACAAGCAGGTAATTTTTAAAAGAGTCGCCTGGTAGTCTGAAGTGGTTATGCCAAATGGTGGGTTATATACATATCCCTGCACTTTTCGGAGCAGAAATAATAGGCGGTTCCTTTATGTTCCAGTTGTACCGCTTTTTTCGGAGTGGTAATGAGCATGTGACATACGGGGTCGATCACATAAGTTCTGCTGATATTCCTGATGCAGCAATGCAGCTCGAAGAGGTCAACCGGGTGCAATAGGTTTTTGAACTGGTGCCATCCTTTATTGCTGGTTACAAAAGCATGACTGACCGGCAGCTGCTCAAGGAATTCTTTGGAACACAGTATTTTTCCCTTTTCTGCTGCTGACATGATGCGGGAAGCTGTATTCATAGCGCTTCCGAAATAGGCATTGCCTTTTTGTATTACGGGTCCATAGTGCAGGCCGGCATGAAGGGCAAGAAAACTCTCCTGTTCATGCACCCGTTCAAATAAGAAAGTAGCTGTGTAAGCCAGTTGCTCCGCGGAGGAAGAAACGATCACTACCTGGTCTCCTGCCCGTTCATGCAGGCGGCTGTCGCCCACCAATGATTTATTCACCAGTTCCAGGTACCGGTCCACCATATCA
>CAZTKV010000057.1:14546-16109 GCA_964614285.1 uncultured Chitinophaga sp.
GCTGTCGCCCACCAATGATTTATTCACCAGTTCCAGGTACCGGTCCACCATATCAGCAGCTCTCTCAGCGCCATGTATCTCGGTAAGCGCTGTATAGCCCGACAGGTCGGCCATCATGATCGCTATATTTGTTTCCATGCCACCGTGAAATTAATAAAGAAATAAAACAAAATTTTTTTACCGTGTTACCGTGTTATTTTTGAGATCTATGTCTCTTTTTATCGCTTCGCTCAATTCCGGAAGCAATGCCAACTGTTATTATGTGGGAAATAATAATGAAGCCGTATTAATTGATGCAGGGCTCAGTTGCCGGGAAACAGAAAGAAGGATGAAGCAGCTGGAACTTTCCATGGATAAAGTAAAAGCTGTTTTTATTTCGCATGAACATGCCGATCATATAACGGGCATGAGCGGTCTGTCAAAAAAATACCAGTTACCTGTTTATATTACTGACAGCACCTTGCAAAAAAGTAATATGCCCATAGAGCAGCATCTCATCCGTTCATTCAAACAGTCCGGCATTATTTCTATTGGCGGTTTAAAAGTTACTCCTTTCAAAAAAAGTCATGATGCGGCAGACCCGCATAGTTTTATGATAACCGGGAATGGAGTGAATGTGGGAGTGATAACAGATATTGGCTATGCCTGTAAAAGAGTGATCAGATACTTCAGTCTTTGCCAGGCCGTTTTTTTAGAATCTAATTATTGTGAGGATATGTTGCGGAATGGCAGTTATCCTTATCATTTGCAAAAAAGGATCAGCAGTGATGAAGGGCATTTGTCAAATGCACAGGCCATAGAATTATTTCAGCATTACCGTGCTGTCAATCTGCAGTTACTCATCCTGTCGCACCTTTCCAAAAACAATAATAAACCCGAACTGGTGGAAGCCCTGTTCAGGCCGCATGCCGGTAATACAAAGATTGTTGTGGCCAGCCGGTATGAAGCCAGTCCCGTATTTCATATTGAAGGAAAAGGCAATGAGATCAGCACAATAAAGACAAAACGTAAGACCACTAAAAATGAAGGGCAGCTCTCTCTTTTTTAATAGCTCTACTTTCTCCTGTACATATTGAGCGCCACTGAAGTGGCAAAGAAGGGTTTCTCACTCAGTGTAAGAAAAGCCGTGTTATCATTTTTGAAACACATCGCTTCTCCCTGTGGTTCCAGTACATAACCCAGTGTAAGCGGATTTCTTTGCAGGGCTGCTTCTATGGTCTCTCCGGCATTTCTTTTCCAGTAATACACATTGGTATATGTTTTTACCAAAAGTTCTTTTTCATCCGGTGAGATGGCAGCAGCAGATACACCTGTGAAGGTAACAGTGCCGGCAGCAGTAGCAATCGTGGTTGTCGTGGTACTTTGCGGATACGGTAATTTATATACCCGGGAAATGCTGTCCCGCTTGCTGATGATATAAATATCCTTTGTACTGTTCTCTACCAGTATCGCTTCTGCATCATGAGGCCCATCAGGATACTGAAAAGTGATTTTATCAGTAGTAAAAACGGTGTCGGTAAGCAATGCAGGTTCCGGAAAACGATAAATAGCATAGTCGGAATA
>CAZTKV010000058.1:0-4243 GCA_964614285.1 uncultured Chitinophaga sp.
TGAAAAATATCAAATGCAGTAAACTGGGGTTTATTACTGTCATCATACTCATGAAACTCCCTTGCTTGTTCAGCCGGAGGGCAAATTTCCACTGAAATAGGTAAACACTCAGAAGCACTGGCAGCAGCAATCAAACAACAATCTGTATCTCTGAATGGCAGCTGACGATCTCTTTGATAATCCTCATCCACGACCAGCGGGTCAAAATAATGAAGTTTGATAAAAGACCAGAAGCTGATTTCAGCATCAAGTTGCTGATGCTCTTTAAAATGCTCAATCAATACGGGTATCTTCAACAGGTTGTGGAACTCTGCAAAAGAGAACATATAAACAGAAACAATGAATATAGTACCTAAACGCTTCAAGGTTTAAAGATACAAAATGGTCTCTATTCGATAAAAGTATTATTCAAAAAGAGTGAGAATACTTATTTCACCAATAATCTCCATACCTGTGTGGTGAAAAAACAAATAGCAAAACCCATTACTATTGGCAAAAAAGTGGAGATCATTGTCCATTTTACACTCTTTGTTTCTTTGTAAATAGTATAAATGGTGGTAGAACAAGGGTTATGTAACAGGCTAAATAACATCAGATTTATCCCTGTAAGCAATGTCCAGCCGCCAGCTCTCAATACTCTTTCTGTATCAGCAATGGAATCCAGCTCAAACATCACCCCATCGCCGGCACCCACACCTGCAATACCCGAACTGATGACAGTAAGCATCAAAACTGTTGGAATAACAATTTCATTTGCCGGGATGGCAATGATATAGGCCAGCAGGATAACCCCATTCAGACCAAATAACATTGCAAATGGATCAGACCAGTTAATAAACCATTCAGCCAAACTCAATTCTCCAATATGGATATTGGCTACCAGCCATATCAGAATTCCGGCAGGTAATGCAAACACAACAGCCCTCCACAAAACAAAAATGGTCCGGTCAATAAGTGAAGTGTACAAGGTTTGCAGAATCCGGGGAGGACGATAAGGTGGTAATTCAAGACTGAAAGCAGAAGCCTCTCCTTTCAGTACCGACCTGCTCAACGCCCAGGATACAACAAGACTGAAAAAAATACCTAATACCGCTACCCCCACCACAGCACCGGCAGAAACAATACCTGCCCATCTGGATGAAACCAGGCCGCCGATGAAAATACTGGCAATCAAAATTTGTGTCGGCCAGCGTCCATTACATAAGGAAAAATTATTGGTTATAATAGCAATCAATCTTTCCCTGGGACTGTCAATAACCCTTGTTGCAACAACACCGGCAGCGTTACATCCAAATCCCATGCTCATGGTGAGTGCCTGCTTGCCATGTGCACCGGCCTTTCTGAAAAGGCTGTCCATATTAAATGCTACCCGCGGCAGGTAACCAAAATCTTCTAGTAAGGTAAACATAGGGAAAAATATAGCCATCGGAGGCAGCATTACAGACACCACCCAGGCAACCGATAAGTAGGCCCCGTCTATGAGCACACCACTAAGCCACCATGGGAAACCGATTGCTGCAGCTCCATTTTTTAATATAGGGTGAAGAGTGTCGATCAACAAGGAAGCAATCCATCCCGAAGGGATATTAGCTGCAGCCACTGTGATCCAGAAAACCATTGCAAGCAAAAAAAACATGATGGGAAAGCCCAGCCATTTACTGGTTACGACTTTATCGATTTTTAAATCCCAGTTGACAGAAGATTTTTCATCCTTCACCCGAACAGTTTTTTTTGCAATTTTTGATGCCCCTTCATAAATTGATTCAGTTACGGTATCATGCAGGTTCATACCAAGATCCCAGCGTAATGTATTGGCCAGTGATAATATTTCTTCACCTGAAACCTTTTCTTTGTTTTCCATGTTCAATAATTTATCATCTATATATCTGAAGGTATAAGTGAAGGACTTAGTGTACCCAGCTCACCGGAATTTACCGCATCAATCATTCCCTGGTCACCTTCAAGCAACCTCAAAGCAACCCAATTAAGGTTGGGTAATCCTGGAAATTGTTGTTTTAGTTTCCCGACCAGGCTATCAATCGCATGATTGAGTTTGGCAGAGCGGCTTTTAATCCGGTGTGGCTTACAGATGTATCTGCCGGATGCCACTTCTTCAATTGCTGCCAGCAACTCCATCATTCCTTCTTTTTGTCTCGCCGCAGCGGGAATAACAGGAATACCCAATTCTTTTGATAAGGTCCGTTCATCTATTTCAATATTATTTCGTTTTGCCTCATCCATTAAGTTTAAGCACAATACAGCCCGGTCTGTTATTTCAAGGATCTGTAAAACGAGGTTCAGGTTTCTTTCTAGTCGGGTGGCATCAGCTACAATGACTGTTACATCCGGACGGCCAAAAAGAATAAAGTTCCTCGCCACTTCTTCATCGGTACTCGTAGAAAGCAATGAATAGGTACCCGGCAAGTCAACCACCTTATAGCGTTTGTCATTATAAGAAAAACCACCTTCAGCCCTTGTCACTGTTTTACCGGGCCAGTTGCCTGTATGCTGACGCAAGCCGGTAAGATTATTGAACACGGTGCTTTTTCCTGTATTGGGGTTACCGGCTAACGCAATAACATAATCCACCTTATCCATAGCAATACCAAGACGGATGAGGTTCTCTTTATGATGTACCGGGCAATTCTCACAATTATGCTGATTGCTCATACCTGTGCAATTTTTTTATTAATAAAAATAAACCCAGCCTGTTTCTTACGTATTCCAATGGTGGCTCCCATGATCCTATACCCGACCGGATCGCCGGAAGCACTTTTAATTTCTGCAGTAACAATAGTACCCGGAACAATACCCAGGTCAAGTAATCTTCTTCGCTGCTGCCCCCTGCAATTGGGAGATATGCCTATTACTTCAGCTTTTTCGCCAATTTCCAAGGAAGACAATAACTCATACTTATTATTAACATGTACTGCTTCCTGGAGTTTTTCTACCGTTATGGCAGATGCAAACAAAGGGGTGAGCACTATTTCTTCTCCCTGCGCAGCAAAAGTTATTTTCCCGGCAGAAACATCCATTATATACACCTGCATACCCGGGTAAAGACCAAGGGCCATTAACTGTTCATAAATATAGCCGGGTTCGTCTTCTATATGACTAATCCTTCCTGCATCTCCTTCTTTCAATGCTGAAAGATTTACACCTAAATGTATAGGCAGATCTCCGCTGGCTGTAGGAATGGGATCTCCATGCGGATCAAAAACCGGGTTACCAATCTGTCCGGCAATTTTTTCTGCTGCTTCTGTGGAAAGCTGATGCTCTTTTAAATCAGCAGCATTGTGCCACTCCTTATGATCCATACTTGTTTCATCAGCCAGGTATTTCTCCCAGATACGGTGAACCCTGATGATACGAAGTGCATAAGATTTGCCTGCATCTGTTAATTGATACGTTTCATTCCTTGGCTCAATAAGACCCATTTCCTGCAGACGGTCAAGAATAGCGGCCGCTTTATTAGAAGAAATATGCAGGTTACCGGCAACAGTATGCAGACCGCAGGATACATTCTTATATTCGCAATCAAACAGAAACTTCAATGCGTCTTCCAACTGAACTTTCAGGGTGTTCATCCGCATCTTTGTCAGCAATGAAAGCAATCCTTTCTCCGGCCAGAAAATCCAGGCCAGGAAAACAAGAACAACTACTCCTATCAGTAATAAACTCCCCGGTGACATAAATTATTTTTTCTCCAATTAACTGCATTAAGTTACAATAAAACAAACCATCCTAGTTATAGTTTTCCGATATTACCATTCACTTTTTAAAACTAACTCTGATCCCGGTAAAAAGCCTCATTCCCTGGTTAGGCGCATATACATAAGACGGATCAAAACTAAGTGCATACGGATTCTCCGACGTAGCTTTAATATTTCTGTTTCCATCATATTCCACATTCTTATCAAAGGGGTCATGAGACCTGGCAATAATAAAGGGAGTATTCTTCGCCGGTGTCCAGTTCAACAGGTTTTTAATACCGGCAAAAACCTCGAATTTCCTGTCGAGTAGTTTTGAAAATTGAATGTTCTGTATACTCCATACAGGAGAATGACCAGGTCTTGGATCTGTGGCTGATAGTAAAGGCAGACGCATGGGGCCATAAATATTACCTGTATAATCAATAGTTAATCCGACAGCAGGAAATATATACGAGACAGTCCATGTACTACTCCATTTTTCTGTCAAAACAGGCCGCTGTTTAATTTTTTCTCCCGCGGCATTTGTTTCT
>CAZTKV010000058.1:4343-9376 GCA_964614285.1 uncultured Chitinophaga sp.
GCACGGGCACCTGTTAAAGCTGCATGCTCTTCTGTAAATAAACTAACCACTCTGAAACCGGTACCTGCATTCAGACGAAATACTTGCCTTTCTTTCATACTCCATTTCCAGGCAAGCCTTGGTGTAATAATTCCCTTATGTACAGGGTGGTGATCATATCTAAGCCCTAATAATAATAATTGATTTGCGTTCAGCTTCCACTCATCCTGTATGAATAAACCGGGAATAATATATTTATCCGGGTTATTACGGCCTGACAGTGTATCAATAGTTGCTGTTGAATTATCATCATAATAATTATACCGGCCTGTTAGCCCTGTTAATAATGAATGCGTGGCACCAGCCTGTTTATCCCAAATCAGTTGAGCAAAACCAATCTTCTGATTTCCTGCATATGGGGTAACACCATAAAAAGAATTCTGTTTATGGCTGGTCGCTGAAAATCCGAGAAAGACCTTTTCCTTTACCGGCAATTGGTAATTACCAATCAGTTCCCATCGACTGGTGTAAATACTCTCTCCATAAATACTATCGGTACCTCTGAAAGTTTTATTCCATCGCATATCGCCACCCCAGCGGTCTTCATAAAAGTAACGGCCTGCTAATGTGGCCACCCTGTTATTCTTTCTTAAGAGACTGAGTTTATTAAATACAGAAATGCGATGTTGTAATGTCACATCAGTGAATTGATCATTATTCTTATCCAAAGAATGCTGGTAATTAAAATAATTCAGTCCCAGTAAAGAAGTCGCTTTTTTACCTGCTTTAAATCGTAACCCGGCATCAAGATTATGTTCCAGCCAGTTTGTTGTCATGAAATTCCCACTAAACAACGGTGCTTTGTCAGGCGATTTTGTAATGATGTTTATCAGGCCACCTATTGCTTCTGAACCGTATAAGCCTGATGCTGGTCCCTTTACAATTTCTACCCTGTCTATTAGCTGTGTGGGGATACCAAACAATCCATATACTGAGGCCAGGCTACTTACAATCGGCATCCCGTCAATCGTAATCATGGTGTAAGGTCCTTCTAAACCATTAATATGTATATCACCTGTATTGCAAACACTGCAGTTTAACTGGGGACGAACTCCATTTACATTTTGCAGGGATTCAAAAATGCTTGGAGCCGGGTTCTTTTTAAAGAACTGGGGAGAATAAACTTCCACAGCTACAGGGCTTTCTGATCTTTTAACTGCTTTCATAGTACCTGTTATCACTACAGCGTCTAATTCTTTTTGAATAGACACTAGTGATATACTAATATGATCCTTACTTCCTGGATAGATAATTTTTGTCTCATATCCGGCTGCAGTGATTCTCAGAGAGAATCCAGCAGGTATTAATATTGAAAACTTACCCTGGTTATCAGCAATAACTGAAATTGATGAATCGCTGATGCTGATAGTCGCACCGGGAATTGTTTCCCCGGTATGCTCATTTATCACTTCCCCATGCAAGATTTGCTGAGCAAATCCACTGGCAACAGTGAATAAAGCAAAAAAGAAAAGTAGTAGTTTCTGTTTCATTATTTAACCCATCTAAACATATTTTTAGACATATCTAAAAATATGTTTAAACAAATGTAAACAATTTATTGCTCGCTCCGCTACTCAAACTAGATTTTTTACAGACACGAGGAGCCGCAGAACTACTTCGTTTTCAATCCTCAACAAAATTTCAGAAGTTACTACTTAATCTTGTACCTAAGACCAGCATATACTAGCCGCCCACTAACTGGTCCCCAAACAAGGGAAGCATCGAAATAAGGTCCAAAGGGCTGATCAGCACTCACTATTACATCTCCCTGTAAGAAATCTGTGAGGTTTTCTCCTCCCAGATAGAAATCAACAGGATGCTTTTTCCCCACTGTTTTACTTACCTGTGCATTCATCAATACATAGGAAGGTGATTCAGTTCTTATCTGATAAGCCGGAGGATTAACTGATGTATTAGTGATGCGTTTTGTACCATTGATATTAAAAGTATAATCGAATTTCCATCCTTCTATTTCATAAGCTATATTAGTAAATGCTCTGTGCCTTGCTGTAAATGGTTTTTGCAACAATTGGCTGCTGTAAGTTGACTTTACATCAAAAAAGCGATAAGCAAGTCTCACTTCCAGTTTCTTAGCTGGCTCCATATTCATTTCTGCCTGGAAACTATTGGAGTATGATTTGCCATTCAGATTATAAAATTTTACTTGTCTTGCATCCTCAAGGTCAACAATAACTTGCTTTTCAAAATCATTCCTGTAAAAATCAAATGCAAGGTTAGCTCCCCGTTTAAATAATTTGAATTTCTGATCTACACTTATTCCTTTATTCCAGGCAATTTCGGGGTCAAGCCCGTATGCTTTACCTGCAGAAGAGGTAATAATATTGACTTGTCTTGCACTGACAAAGACACTATTGTTCTCTGCAAAAATATTAGCGGTTCGCTGGCCACGACCCGCACTTAACCGGATCGTAGTCCCTTTTACCGGTTCATAACGAACATGCAATCTGGGTGTGGCAAACCAGCCAATAAGGCTGTTATGATCGGCCCGCATACCTGCCACCATATTGAATTTCTCTACCGGAGTAAATGTATATTCAAAAAATGCACCGGGAACTGTTTCCTGCCTTTCGTATCGGGTTGTATTAAACGACTCGTTGTAATTATCAGACAAAAAACTCATCCCGGTCCTGAACTTGTGTGCCGTTGTACCAATGATGGACTGGTATATCAGGTTGGCATAAAAGTTCTTTTGCCGTCCATTATAAGCAGTCATACCGAAATAAGCATCCTGTTTATGATCAAATGCAGATAACTGCAGACCGATGCTCTTGTATTTTTTTTCCGGAAATACATACCCTGCTTTAGCATAAACTTCATATCGGTTGGTTTTAATTCCCAGGCCATAGCTTCGGGTTGTAAATTTGTCTTCATCAGGATTAAAACTTGTCTGGCCCCCAGTGAAATCATCAATAAGAATTTTAAACCCAAGTTGTGATTCGAATCCTTTTGTTCCATTGTAATTCCAGCGATTAACGGCTGTAAATAAGTTACCGGTCGTCATATCCCTGAAACCGTCTTTATTATAATCCACTTTACTCCTTGTCTGAAAATTATCATGTAACAACAACGCAGTACTCCACTTATCACCAAATTTTTCAGTCATTACAAGATTCAGATCGGTCTTGGTCATATCATTGATATACGCATTGAGATATAACTTCTCCGCGGTTTGCGGTTTCTTCAATTCGATATTGATCTGACCTGCTATACTTTCATACCCATTTACCACAGAACCCACCCCTTTATTCAATTGAATGGATTCAACAAAGGGGCCGGGAATAAAATTCAAGCCAAAAGGAGTGGCAAGCCCTCTGGGTCCGGGTAAACTTTCTACCGTAAGTTGAGTGTAGTTACCACTTAATCCCAACAACTGAATTTGCTTGGAACCGGTAACAGCATCGTTGTATGAAACATCAACAGATGGATTTGTTTCAAAGCTTTCACTCAGGTTACAACAGGCCGCCTTGAATAATTCCCTTTCTGTCATTACCTGTGTCCTGATCGGGTTAAGTGATGAAATATAACTCGCCTTTTGTTTTGATGATACTATCACTTCATCAAGTTTTCTACCAGAAGCAAGGATAATCTTAAATTCCCTGGCATCATTGACTGTTAATGTATCGGCGGCATAACCAGTGTAGCTGATTACAAGCCTGTCAGACGAACCTTCTTGTTTGATAATAAACACACCGGCTGTATCAGTAACTACTCCTTTACTGGTGCCCAGCCATACAACTGATGCACCTACGAGGGGAACAAATGATCCTTGCTTGTTTTCTTCCAGAACAACTCCTTTTACAACCTGCTCTGTAACCACACCAGGATAACTAATACCCGGATTCTGTTCATCCGGCTTTGCTACACGGTTGCTTAACTCCCTGTAACGACAACAAGCTGGTAATTTCTCGTATACTTTATCTCTGGCTTTTTCAAAATCATTATCATGACCTGCATCAGCAATGCTGCATTGAATTTTTTCAATAGCTATAACTGATGGATTATATACTACCAGCAATTGTTGTGAATTCACATTCCACTCAGCGGTCCGGACACCCTTCTTGCCCTTTGCCACAGTTTCAATTCGTTCTTTACACATTTCACAAGATCCTGCCACACGAATAACAACAGCGGTATCTTTTGAAACTTGTTCTGATTGCTGCGCAGATATCTTATCATTAAGCATTACAAACAGAACAAGAAACATCAATACTTTATTTTTCCCTACATTAATCATTATTGTTTTTTGCATTTGTTTAATCAATTCCACTCTTCCTGTTAAAGGCATTCAGGAAAGTCCTCTCAATACTAAAAAGCCAGCTGCTTGTAGCCATCCGTTGCATATCACTACCCAACTGAAATCTGTAGCCAATATTAAGCTTGGTATTACTACCAAAGATCAGTTGAATGGCTGGTGCCAGGTCCAGATAGTATGCAGGATTCTCAAAAGTCCGTTGTCCTAATAATTCAACATAGATGTTCAGATTTGTCTGCCTGTAATCCGTGTATTCTTCCGGTAATAACAGGTAACCACCTGACAGGGAAAAGTTCACTGACTGATAATTCCTTTCGGGAATATAAATTACTTTATCATTTCTTGATTTATGCAATACCTGTGTATGGCTCAATGTTCCGGATAAGGCTAACTTATGCCACAATTGTGTAGCAATAATACCTGCTTCGATCCCGCCTTTGTCTCCCATTAATGTGATCTCATCATAGTGAAAGGGGGTATTCGTTTTTGATGCTTCGGCAAAAACGGCCATACGGAAATGTCTATGCACATCATCTTTCGATAAAAACCTGTACTTGGCATATAAACTAAATGACTCAAAACGGGTATCTGCCGTATGCATATTGGCGACAGAGAAGCTACCTCTTACCATCAGCTTTTTACTGATTCCGAACATTACCTGGGGCATCAACCTGTTTGAAAACCGGCCATATATATTATCATCAGTAACAAAATGATCTTT